>NZ_NHML01000051.1:0-41658 GCF_002165735.1 Rhodococcus sp. NCIMB 12038 | reverse complement strand
CCCCCCTCNCCCCGAACACCGACTGGACCGCGGAGCAGAAGCAGGAGGAACTCGACAACAACTGCCAGTCCATCCTCGGGTATGTGGTCCGGTGGATCGACGCCGGCGTCGGCTGCTCCAAGGTCCCCGACATCCACGACGTCGCCCTGATGGAGGACCGCGCGACCCTCCGCATCTCCAGCCAGTTGCTGGCGAACTGGATCCGGCACGGCGTGGTGACCGCCGACCAGGTCGTCGCCTCGCTGCAGCGGATGGCGCCGGTGGTGGACCGGCAGAACGAGGGTGACCCGACGTATCGGCCGCTGGCCCCGGACTTCGACACCAACATCGCGTTCCAGGCCGCCAAGGAACTCATCCTCGACGGCACCGCGCAGCCCTCCGGCTACACCGAACCGATCCTGCACCGCCGCCGCCGCGAATACAAAGCCGCCAACGCCTGACCGACAGCGCCCGACAGACCGACAGGTGAGTGGCAAAGCGTGCGGGAGCACGCTTCGCCACTCACGTATCAGGGGGTTGACACCGCACATCACTACACTGCGAGGGTCAACGTCGAACTCGTCGGACAGGGGCTGGAAAGCACGTGGGGCAGCATCGCGGCGAATCGCGCGCCAGGGGTATCAGCAAGGGGCCTTTGATCGTGCTCGGTCTCGTCGTCGTGCTCGTGCTCGGCGTGCTGGGCTGGTTCCAACTGCGTGACCGGATCAACGATCAGGGAGCGGCAGCCGCCGGAGCCTGCGTCGAAGGCGAATCGGTGCTCGCTGTCGCGGCCGATCCCGACATCGCACCCCAATTGCAGACTCTCGCCGACCAGTACACGGCGACGGCGCCGGTGATACGCGATCAGTGCGTGTCGGTGACGGTCACTGCCGTCGCGTCCGACACCGTGCGCGACGCCCTGTCGGCGGGCCCCGACGGCCCGTGGGACGCAGCGGTATTCGGCCCCCGCCCAGCCCTGTGGATTCCGTCCAGTTCACATTCTGTCAAGCAGGTGTCGGCGACCGGTGTCATCAGCGGTGAGGCACGTCCGCTGGCGACCAGCCCGGTGGTCCTCGCCGTCCGGACGGCGTTCGCGAACGCGCCGGGCACGGCGGCGCTCGACTGGAAGGAGTTGCCGTCCCTGCAGACGGGACGCGACTCCCTCGCGACTCTCGGTCTGCCGGGCTGGGGCAGCCTGGGCTTGGCGCTCCCCGTCGGTCCCGGCGCCGAGAGTACGGAGATGGCCGTCGAAGCGGTCGCTGCCGCCGTCACCGGAAGCAGCACCGGTCCGGTGACGGAGGAGCAGGCACGTTCCGTTCCCGTCACGTCGGCACTCACCGATCTGGCGCTCGGCTACGAGGCGTCGACGGGGACGAAACCCGCGACGACGCGGGAGGCGCTCACCGCGCTGGCCGAGCAGGGCGACCCCGCGACCTCTGCCATCCATGCGGTCGCCACCACCGAACAGCAGGTCTACCAGGCCCTGCGCGACGCACCCGGAGCAGACATCACCGCATCGATGCCGAAAGGCCCCACACCCGTGGCAGATCACCCGGCAGCCGTCCTGGCAGGCCCATCCGTCGATGAGACGCAGAGCCGCGCCGCCGCGCAGTTCGCGGAATTCGTCCGTCGACCCGAACAGGCGCAGGTCCTGGCCGACGCCGGTTTCCGGGTCGAGGGGCTCGCCCGCCCCGACGACACGACGCTGGCCTTTCCCGGTTTCGAATCCACCCTGGTTCCCGCGGACGCCTCCGCTGCGGCCGAGCTGATGCGGGTGATCCGGAATCCGATCTCGCCGCGCACGTCCACCATCCTGCTCGACGTCTCCAGTTCGATGAGCGAACGCGAGGGGACGGCGACGCGACTGGCGAACACGACGGCAGCGCTGGCCGCCCACGTGGATCGTTCTCCGGACTCGTCGAACCTCGGGTTGTGGGAGTACAGCACCGCTCTCGACGGGTCCCGGCCGTACACGACCGTGGTTGCCACGGGTCCCCTGTCGGCGGGCGGATTCACCGAGGGCACCCGCAGGCAGGCCCTCGACGCCCGGCTCGCCAAGGCGACGTCCGCCACCGGGTCCTCGACCTACACGTCGCTCGAAGCCGCCTACAAGAGTGCCGTAGACGGATACACGCCGGGCCGCACCAATTCGGTTCTGCTCGTCACCGACGGCGCCAACGACGATTCCGTCGCGCGCGCGGATCTGCTGTCCGCCGTCGCCGCGGCCTCGAGTACGTCGAAGCCGGTCCGCATCGACGTGGTGACGATCGGCGAGAATCCGGACCTCAACACGTTGCAGGCACTGGCCGATCGCACCGGCGGGTCCCTGGAGAAGGTCGCGTCCTCGGACGGAGCGGCATTGCCGACCGCGATCAGCAAGCTGCTGTCGTGACGAGGCTCCTGGTTTTCGCGGTCTTCCTCGCGCTCGTAACCTGGTGGCTTCATCGGCGGCTCGTCCGGGCCACCGGGTTGGGGCGCCCCTGGTCGGTGGTCGTCGACGTGACCCTCGTCGCCCTGTGGGTTCTCGCCGTCATCGGCGTGGGCAGCGGCGAAGCCTTCGATCCGGGATGGGCGCGTCCACCGGGATGGGTGGGCTGGGTGTGGCTCGGCGCGATGTTCTATCTGGTGCTCGGACTTCTCCTGGTCGCCCTGGTGTCGCTGCTCACCCGGCTGTTCGCCCGCCTGCGCGGCAAAGGGCGCGACGAACAGGTCGATCTGTCACGTCGGCGAGGTCTGCGCATCGCCACCGCGGTCGTGGTCGTGGGTGCCGTCGCCGCCGCCGGCTACGGGGTGCGGGAGGCCGCTCGTCCGCGGATCGTGCGGGTCCGGGTTCCGCTGCAGCGCCTCCCCGCCGAGTTCGAGGGTGTGCGCGTGGCGCTCGTCTCCGACCTGCACGTCGGCCCGGCGCGAGGGGTCGATTTCACCCGCCGAGTGGTCGATCTCGTGAACGCGGAGCGGCCGGATCTCGTCGCGATCGCGGGCGACCTGGTGGACGGGACCGTCGCGAAAGTGGCGCCCGACCTACAGCCGCTCGGCGACCTCGAGGCCCCGCTCGGGGTGTTCGGGGTCAGCGGCAATCACGAGTTCTACGCCGACGACGGTGGCCGGTGGCTCGACGTGTGGGATCGGTTGGGCATCAGGACGCTGCGCAACGAGCACGCGACCATCACGCGGGGCGGCGCCGCCATCGACATCGCGGGCATCCACGACTACTCGTCGCCGGCGCCGTACGAACCGGATCTCCCTGCCGCGCTCGCGGGACGCGATCCGTCGACGTTCGTCGTGCTGCTCGCGCACGAACCGCGGCAGGCCCTGGAGGCGTCGGATCTCGGTGTGGACCTGCAACTGTCGGGGCACACGCACGGCGGCCAGATGTGGCCGCTGAACTATCTGGTGCCGTTGCAGCAGCCGTCGGTGGAGGGGCTCGACCGGATCGGGAACACCGTCCTGTACACGACCCGCGGCGTCGGCGCGTGGGGTCCGCCCGTGCGGGTGGGCGCCCCACCGGAGATCACGATCCTCGAACTGGTGCGCGCAGACTGATTGCGGAGGGCCCGCCCGCCGAAGCGGGGCGGGCCTCCGCGGTCAGGCGCCTTCGAACGCGGAGATCGGCGGGCAGGAGCACACGAGGTTGCGGTCGCCGTGCGCGCCGTCGATGCGCCGCACCGCGGGCCACACCTTCGGCCGGGCCTTGCCGCGGGGGAACACCGCCGTCTCCCGGGTGTAGGGGTGGTTCCATTCCGCCGCCAGGCAGCCGGCCGTGTGCGGGGCACCGCGCAGCGGGTTGTCGTCGACCGTCCACTCCCCCGAGCCCACGCGGTCGATCTCGGCGCGGATCGCGATCATCGCCTCGCAGAAGGCGTCGATCTCTTCGAGGTTCTCGCTCTCGGTGGGCTCCACCATCAGCGTGCCCGCCACCGGGAAGCTCATCGTCGGAGCGTGGAAACCGTAGTCGGCGAGACGCTTTGCGACATCGTCCACGGTCACACCGGTGTCCTTGGTGATCTGCCGGAGGTCGAGGATGCACTCGTGGGCCACCATTCCGCCCTCGCCGGTGTAGAGGACGGGGAAGTACTCGTCCAGGCGGCGGGCGATGTAGTTGGCCGACGCGATCGCGGTCAGGCTGGCGCGGCGCAGTCCGACGGCGCCCATCATCCGGATGTACGCCCACGTGATGGGCAGGATCGACGCGCTGCCGTACGGGGCCGCGGAGATCGGCCCGGCGGTGCCGAGTTCGGGTGCGAGCGGATGCCCGGGCAGGAACGGTGTGAGGTGCGACCGCACACCGATCGGACCGACACCGGGTCCGCCACCTCCGTGGGGGATGCAGAACGTCTTGTGCAGGTTGAGGTGGCTGACGTCGCCGCCGAACCGTCCGGGCCGGGCCAGACCGACCAGGGCGTTGAGGTTGGCGCCGTCGACGTACACCTGGCCGCCCGCGTCGTGGACGGCGGCGCAGATGTCGGCGATCTCGTGCTCGTACACCCCGTGGGTGGACGGGTAGGTGATCATGATCGCCGCGAGGCGCTCGGCATGGTCCGCGATCTTCGCCCGCAGATCGTCGAGGTCCACGTCACCGTTCGGACGGCACGCGACGACCTCGACGCGCATCCCGGCCATGACCGCCGATGCGGCGTTGGTGCCGTGGGCGCTCGACGGGATGAGGCAGGTGTCGCGGTGATCGTCGCCGCGGCTGAGGTGGTAGTTGCGGATCGCGAGCAGTCCGGCGTACTCGCCCTGGCTGCCGGCATTCGGCTGCAGGCTGACCGCGTCGTAACCGGTGACGGCGACGAGCCAGTTCTCGAGATCCTTGATGATGCGGAGAATTCCCGGGGTGTCTCCGGTGGGCGCGAACGGGTGCAGTCCGGCGAACGCGGGCCACGTGATCGCTTCCATCTCGGCGGTGGCATTGAGCTTCATCGTGCAGGAACCCAGCGGGATCATGCTGCGGTCGAGTGCGATGTCCTTGTCGGACAACGCCCGGAGGTAGCGCAGCATCGCCGTTTCGGTGCGGTACCGGGTGAACGCCTCGTGCTGCAGGTAGTCGGATCCGCGGAGCTGCGCGT
Source organism: Rhodococcus sp. NCIMB 12038 (assembly GCF_002165735.1). Taxonomy (NCBI): domain Bacteria; kingdom Bacillati; phylum Actinomycetota; class Actinomycetes; order Mycobacteriales; family Nocardiaceae; genus Rhodococcus; species Rhodococcus sp. NCIMB 12038. Next base: position 36,613 of record NZ_NHML01000051.1, on the reverse strand, counting down.
CCGGGACGGACGTGCCCGCCTCGGGGACCACGGCGCCGTCACCCCCGAACGCGGCCAGCACGCGGGCGACGTCGTCGGCGGTGGTGGCCTCGTCGCACGCGACGGCGACGTGATCGGCGTCGACGAACCGCAGGTTGATGCCGGCGTCCTTCGCCTTCGCCACCACATCCGCCGCCCGGCCGTCGACACGCACGAGGATCGTGTCGAAGAAGTGCTCGTGTACGACGACGGCGCCGGCCTTACGGAGGGCGGCCGCCAGGGAGTGTGCCGTGTTCGCCACGCGCAGCGCGATTGCCTTCAGGCCCTCGGCGCCGTGGTAGCTGGCGTACATGGCCGCGAGAATCGCGAGGAGCACCTGCGCGGTGCAGATGTTCGAGGTCGCCTTCTCACGGCGAATGTGCTGCTCGCGGGTCTGCAGCGCCAGCCGGTAGGCCTTGTCACCGTCGGCGTCGACGGAGACGCCCACCAGACGCCCGGGAAGCTGACGTGCGTGCTTGGTGTGCACGGCCAGGTAGCCGGCGTGCGGCCCACCGAAGCCCATGGGGACACCGAACCGCTGGGTGGTGCCGAAGCAGGCGTCCGCACCGATCTCGCCGGGCGGGGTGAGGAGAGTCAGCGCCAGCAGGTCCGCACCGACCGCGACCAGTGCGCCGCGCTCGTGGGCTGCGGCGATCACGTCGGTGTAATCGACGATGCGGCCGGACGCGCCGGGCATCTGTCCGAGGACGCCGAAGAAGTCGCCGTCCGGCAGGCCCGCGGACAGGTCGGCCACCACGATCTCGATGCCGAGCGGCTCGGCCCGGGTCTCGACGACAGCCAGCGTCTGCGGGAACAGGTCGGCGTCGACGACGAACCGCGGGGACTTGCTCTTGCTCGCCCGGCGCAGCAGGGTCATCGCCTCGGCGGCGGCGGTGGCCTCGTCGAGCATCGACGAGTTGGCGACCTCCATGCCGGTCAGGTCGGCCACCATCGTCTGGAAGTTGAGGAGGGCCTCGAGGCGGCCCTGGCTGATTTCGGGCTGGTACGGCGTGTAGGCCGTGTACCAGGCCGGGTTCTCGATGATGTTCCGGATCAGAACCGGCGGGGTGAGGGTGTCGTAGTAGCCGAGCCCGATCATGGACGTCGCCACGGTGTTCTGTGCGGCGAGTGCGGACAGTTCGGCGAGCGCCTCGTGCTCGGAGACCGGTGCGGGCAGGGCGTCGAGGCCGTCGGCGATGCCGCCCGTGACCCCGTCCAGGATGACGGCGGGAACGGCCTTCGACGCGAGGTCGTCGAGCGACTCTGCTCCGACCAGTTCGAGAATGTGCGCGAGTTCCGCAGCGTTCGGGCCGACATGACGATCGGCGAATGTACGGCTTCCAGCGTCGATCACGACAACTCCCAAGCAGTTCGGAGGATCAGGACACGCTCCGCTCTGCGGAACGCCCCTCCCCCTCTGTCGCCTGCTCGGGTCGAGCGCCTGAGAGATTCGGTACCGTCGTTCGCGTGCGAAGACGGCCCTTTCCCCGTGGGCGGGTGGGTGCTCCCACCGCTTTCCAGAGGCGTCGGAGCCCGCACGGTCCTGTTTGCCTGAGAGATTGACGGGGAGGTGTTGCTCCTTCGGCGCCCGAACTCCCGCAAGCACGATGCTGCTGTGCATGCAGTGCCCGGAACTCTCCCGCACGGCGTCGACGCACCGCCAGTCTATGTCACGAGCACAGACAGCGGCGCAACCAGCGCCGGGCTCCGGGTCTGCGGTCTAGCCGGTCTTGCGGCTCGCGCGGTTCTTGCGCCGCGACGCCAGCTCGTCCTCGGGGCTCTGCTCGCTCGCGCCGCCGTCGGCGCGCTCCGCCGGGAAATCGGCGATGGTGCCGGTCAGTTCGCGCATTGCACCACTGACCGCGATACCGAACACACCCTGCCCGCCCTGGAGCAGATCGACGACTTCCTCGGCCGACGTGCACTCGTAGACCGTGGTCCCGTCCGAGAAAAGTGTGATCTTGGCCAAGTCCCGCACTCCGCGCTTCCGGAGGTGGTCGACGGCCACGCGAATGTTCTGCAAGGATATTCCGGTGTCGAGCAGACGCTTGACGATCTTGAGGACGAGGATGTCCTTGAACGAGTACAGCCGTTGGCTGCCCGACCCGGCCGCGCCGCGGATGGACGGCACCACGAGGGACGTGCGAGCCCAGTAATCGAGCTGACGGTAGGTGATTCCCGCGATCTGGCAGGCGATGGGAACGCGGTATCCGACGAGGTCGTCGGGCACGGAATCGTCCGGGAAGAGGCCCGGCTGGATCTCCTCGGAGCTGAACTCGGGCTCGGCAACGTTGTCGCCGGGCGCAAGATTCAGCGCATTCTCCTGCGGCCGATCTCCCACTGACTACTCCCTCTCACATGTTGCACTGAACCCGACGATCAGTGCGCCTGTGACGCGCGTCGCCAGTGTCCGCGGCAATCCGCAGCACATCGAGCGGCGCAAGCGCCACCAGTGACATCGAGCTAGTCCGTACCCTGAACCTACTCAGCGTACGCCCGATACAATCTGCAGGGCAGAAAATCACTGCACCGAACGCTATGACTCCGAGGAGACCGGGTCAACGCAACGCGCCGGAGGAACCTCAACTGTTACTGCTGGACGGCTCTTCCGCTGGAGAAACCTAGCCGTCTGTCGCCTTGAAATCGTCCGGCGACACGGACTCGAGGAATTCCTTGAACTTCTCGACCTCGTCCTCACGCTCGTCGGGCATGACCAGACCGGCCTCCGTGAGCACCGCTTCCTCGGCGAAGATCGGAACCCCGATGCGCAGTGCGATCGCGATGGAGTCGGACGGGCGCGCCGAGACGCGGGTGTTCTGGTCGAACACCAGGTCGGCGTAGAACGTGCCCTCGCGGAGCTCGACGATGCGGACTTCCTTCAGAGTGCGACCGAACGCTTCGATCAGATTCTTGATCAGGTCGTGGGTCAGCGGGCGCGCCGGCTCGACACCCTGCTGCTCGAGTGCGATGGCCGTGGCCTCGGTCTGTCCGATCCAGATGGGCAGGTACCGTTCGCCGTCGGTTTCCCGCAGCAGCAGGACAGGTTGATTCTGGGGCTGCTCGACACGAACTCCGATCACGTGCATTTCGCTCATCGCGTCTGCCTCCACCCTGCAATGGTCCGTCCGCGGCACACAATGCCGTACCAGGATTCTATTCGATTCGTGTCTGCTCTTCGACCGTACAGCCGTTCGAGCGCAGCGTCGTTGGGAAGTTCCGAGGTGGGACCGCCGACGAACTCACCTCACCGATCGAGCGCACCTCGGACTGCCGACTTCACCAGGCAGGTGTGCAACGTCAGAGACAGCGCGGCCAGTTCGCGCACCATCTCCTCGGCGCGATCCCGTGCGCCGGCGTCGCGGCCCTTGGCGACGGGCCCGGCGATTTGCGCGACCAACCCGGCCTCGCGGTCGGCGGCCAGTTTGAACGCCCTCAGATGCCGGACCTCGAGTCCGAACTCGGACATCGCCCTCGCGGTGCGCGCCAGTGTCACCGCGTCCTCGTCGAAGAACCCCGCGGGCCCGGGAACGACCAGGCCGCCCCGGGTCAGCTCGACGAGGAACTTCTCGTCGATCCCCGCCCGGGAGATCAGATCGTCGCGACTGACCCGCACCTCGCGGTCCGGGCGGAATTCCTCCGGGGACACCTCACCCGGGGCCACGGTGAGCGCGCGCGGCCGGCGCGGCGAAGAATCGCCTGCGCCGACCGTGGCCACACCTCTGTCGATGGCCTCGAGCTGCTCCTTGATGACCTTCAGCGGCAGATACTGATCGCGCTGCGCCGTCAGGACGTAGCGCAGTCGTTCAGTGTCGGCGATCGAGAATCGCCGATACCCCGAGGGAGTGCGCTGCGGGCTGATGAGACCCTCGGCTTCGAGGAATCGGATCTTCGAGATCGTCACATCAGGAAAATCGGGGCGCAGTCGATCCAGCACGGAGCCGATCGACATCCCCGAATGCGCCTGCTGCTGCCGCACCGCGGTCATTGGCTACCCGCACCAGCTGACGTCTCACCGATCTGCGACCCACCGGCCGTGGTCCGGGGTCCGGTCAGGAAGACCAACCGGAACTTGCCGATCTGCACCTCGTCCCCGTTCGCGAGGACTGCCGAGTCGACCGGCTCGCGGTTGACGTAGGTGCCGTTGAGGCTGCCGACGTCGACCACCTGGAACTCGTCGTCCTCCTGGCGGAACTCCGCATGACGACGGCTGACCGTCACGTCGTCGAGGAAGATGTCGCTGTCGGGATGCCGTCCTGCGGACGTCGTCGGCTGGTCGAGCAGGAAGCGCGACCCTGCGTTCGGTCCACGCTTGACGACGAGCAGGGCAGAGCCCGCGGGCAGTCCCTCCACACCCGACACCGGAGCCTCCGGAGCCTGGGTTGCCGAGGAGTTGTCGAGCTCATTGAGAAAGTCCGCGCGGAAGACCGACGTGGTTTCCGCCGGCGTCTCCCCATAGACCGCGTCGTTGCCGTTCTCGCTCACCGTTTCTCCTCCTAGTTCGATCATCCAGCAAGATTCGCTGGACTACGCAATGCCACTCGGTACTACATAATTCGGTTCCCGTGCACATTAACTTCTGTGCAAACTCCCACGATCACATTCAAACTACGGACCTGCGCCCCGACACGGCACATGCGTTCAACATTGACCGTACCCTGCGCACGCCGGTGCGTGTAGTGAGACAGGCCGCCAGTACATTACGAACCGGTATTCCGACAGCGGATTTCCCCGGCAACCCCGTTTTCCGGACTGTCGGCACCTTCCGAAACTATCCGATTACCGCTTCGCGTGTTCGGAGGGAAATTATCCTGCCGTGATATCTGCATACCCGGCGGCGTCCAGCATTTCGGCCAGTGCTGCGTCGAGGGTCGCCTCGTCGTCGACGCCGAGTTCCACCAGCCACCCCTGCCCGTAGGGCGCGGAGTTCACGAGTTCCGGGTTGCCGTCCAGATCAGCGTTGGCGGCAACGACTTTCGCCGTCAGCGGGGCGAAGATGTCGGAGACGCTCTTGGTGGATTCCACCTCGCCGAACGATTCGCCCGCCGTCACGTCCTCGTCGACCGCCGGAAGCTGGACGAACACGACGTCGCCGAGCTGGGACTGCGCGAAATCGGTGATGCCGACGCGTACCGTCGTGGGCCCCGTCCGCTCGACCCACTCGTGTTCGGCGGTGTACCGACGATCGGCGGGGATTTCGAGCTCACTCACAGTGGCTTCCTTTCGATGGCAATCCGCGGGCGGATGCGAAGATCAATTTCCGGGCTGAGCGTATTGGCGAGGTTTCGCCTCCCGCAAGGCGGAGATCGTGACCTGCTGCGATTGTTCGATCGTCAACTGTCCACCGCTGCGCGCGACCGTGTCGACCACCCCGCCGGGAATGTTCAGGGCCGCCGCCAGAGTCGGCGGATCACCGATGGCGACAACTCCGTAGGGGGCGTTCACCCTGCGGCCGTCCACCGACACGCCGCCTGCCGAACCGGACACCCACGAGTCGACGCCGATCCGGATGGGCGGGCCGTCGGCACCTTGGATCTGGACGGCCTCGGCGCCCGCGGCACGCAGTTCCTGGACGAGGTCGAGCAGGACCTCGGATCCGACCCCCTTGTTGGGGTCGGTGATGCGCAGCGTCACGCCGGGGCCGGTGGCCGGTGCGCTCCCGACCTGGATCGACAGGGCCGTCAACCGGGCCTGAGCCTCGTCGAGCGCCGCCCCGGAACTGCCACTCTGTTGCAAGGTTGCCAAGGTCTGTTCCAGCGATGCGATCTCCTGCCGCAAAGCCGCCTCCCGCTGATTCAGCGTGTCCAGGACGACCAGCAGATCCGCGGGGCTCGCCGAGTCGAGCGTGTCGCCGGACCCGGTGTTCTTCACCTGCGTCACGATCGCGATTCCCAGCCCGCCGAGCAGGAGCGCGGCCAGCAGCGCGAAGACGACATGGGAGCGCCGCGACGTCGTGGGTTCGTTGCCGTGCAGTTCGTGTCTGCCCTCGTGCCCGCTCACGTCGCGCTCACGCCCCGAACAGACGCCGCCGCAGCGCGGCCGCGTTGCCGAAGATGCGGATGCCGAGCACGACGACGATCGCGGTGGACAGCTGGGTTCCGACACCGAGTTGGTCACCGAGCCACACGATCAGCGCCGCCACGAGGACGTTGAACACGAACGAGACGACGAACACCTTCGAGTCGAAGATCTCGTCGAGGTATGCGCGCAATCCGCCGAACACCGCGTCGAGCGCGGCGACGACGGCGATGGGCAGGTAGGGCTGCACGGCGTCGGGCACTTGCGGGCTGAACGCCACTCCCAGCACTATTCCCACGATCAGGGCGAGCACCCCGTAGATCGCGGATCCGCCCTTCAGCGCTGCCTTCATTCGTGTGACGCCTCCATCCGACTCCGCCGTTGTCATCGTGTTCCTGCTTCCCGGGCTGCCCGCACTTCCCGCGCCGGTGCGGCGGGCAGGTGGAGATCGTCGGCCTCCGCGACCGCGAATCCGATGCCGTACAACTGCGCCACGCTGGACATCCGCAGGTAGGCGTCGCTCACCACGAATCCGGTCTGCATCGGACCCTGCGGGCCGATGGCGGAGACCACGTACGGCGAGAACACCGGCTGATTGTCCACGAGCATCGCGCCACCCGCCTGGCGGATCGTCACCGACGGGCCGATCCGCACGTCGCCGACCGCAACGGCCTCGGCGCCGCCCGCCCACAGCGAGTTGACCACCGACTGCAGGTCGCGATCGAGCACCACCGCCTTCCCCCCGACACTGCGCTGGGACGAATCGGACAGGTTGGGTTTGGCCGCGGGGTCGGTGAGCGTCACGGTCAGTCCGGGACCGTGCACGGCCTCGACCCCGGCGTCGCCCTCGAGCCCGTGTAGCTCGTCGAGCAGTGCGGCACCGCGGGCGTCGCCGGCCAGCGCGGTGGCGCGGGCGTCGTCCGCCTGTGCCGTCAACGTGTCCCGGGTCGCCGCGAGGGCGCCCGCCCGGTCCTCCGCGTCCTGCACCTTGCTCAGGAGTTCGGACCGCACCTGCTCGGTGCCCGGGATGCGTTCGGTGGCCTGCCGGTAGGCGACCGACAGCACCAGGCCGACGAGCAGTGCGCCGATCGCGATCCACACCTGCCGACCGACCCGTGTCTGCCGCGAGTGTCCGTGCTCGCGATCCTCGGCCGCGCTCTCGTAGCCGGGGTCCAGATGATCGTTCATCAGAGACTGCAGCAGGGACGGCACCGGATTCCTGCGGACGCCGGACTCGGTCCGTTTCATCAGCGGACCTCGTGTTCGTCGCCGCCCGGTCCTCGCGCGGGAACGGTGCGCGCGACGGTCAGCGCGTTGACGGTGTAGAGCAGCCCGGTCCACACGTACAGCACCGTGCCCCAGATCAGGAGTGCGACGCCGAGCGGCTCCGCCACCGTAGCGATGCTCCAGTCACCCTGCGCCGCGAGGGTGATCGGCAGTGCGAACATGAGCAGGAACGTGGCCCCCTTGCCGAGGTACATCACGTCGGGGGGTGGCAGTCCGCGCCGCCGGTAGATCAGCAGTGTCAGCGCAAGAACGGCGTCGCGGCCGATCAGGATCGCCGCCACCCACCACGGGATGAATCCGCGCACGACGAACGTCACCAGCGTCGTGACGACGTAGAGGCGATCGACGAACGGGTCGAGCAGCGCACCCAGCTTCGACGACTGGTCGAGGATCCGGGCCAGCTTGCCGTCGAGCCAGTCGGTGAATCCGCTGATCATGAGGATCGCGAGGGCCCACCCGTCGGAGTGCGTGACGAGCAGCAGGTACACGAAGAGCGGCACTCCGAGCAGGCGCACCACGCTCAGGAGATTCGGGACGGTCACGATCCGGTCCGACCGCGCAGTGTCCCGGTCCACCGAATTCACCAATATCTCCCCAGCGTCGAGTGCGGACCTGTTCTCGGGCGCTCGTCGCACCGCTCTCGCCACTCTTCCACAACCGCGGCGGTGGTCCGTCGATCGTCCCCCGGAGAATCCATCGGAGCAGGTCAGGTCCGTCTCATTCGCCCGCAGCAATGTCCGGACGTGGCGGGACCGGGACGCGCGCGACAGCGTCCGCGGTCAGACTCCCCAGGTACAGCCACCCGTCGTGCTCCCGCACACCGGTGACGGGTGCGTAGCTGCCCTTGCCGCCGCGCAGGCTGTGCACGATCTCGCCGCGCCGATCGAGAGCGACCACCCAGCCCGCGTGCACCGGGTTCGGCTGGACGGCTTCGGGCAGGTTCGCCGCGACGATGCGCAGCGCGGGGTACGGCGCGAGCAGATCCAGCAGCCGCATCCGCGGGCTGTAGAGCGCCACCCAGAACAGCCCGTCGCCGGTCTGCGACGTCATGTTGTCCGGGATGCCGGGCAGATTCTCGGCCCACACGGACGTCCGGCCCTGCGACGGACCGATCAGGTCGACGCGGGAAATCTGGTACGAGCCGGTCTCGGCGACGAGGACGAACGATTCGTCCGAGGCCAAGCCGACGCCGTTGGCGAACTGCAGTCCCTCGGCGAGAAGATCGGTCTCCCCCGTGCGCGGGTCGAGACGCAGCAGGCGACCGGTCCCCCGGTGTTCGAGAAGGTCGTAGCGGTGGTCGGCGATCGTGAAGTGCGCGGAGGAGTCGGTGAAGTACACGACGCCGTCGCGGCCGACCGCGGAGTTGTTGCACGCCACGAGTGGGCGCCCGACCGCGGTGTCGGCGAGCACGTCGACGCGCCCCTTCTCGTCCACTCTCAGCACGCCTCGCTCGGCGTCGCAGATCAGGTACCGGCCGTCGTCGAGGACCTCGACCCCGAGCGGCCGCCCGCCCGTGTTCGCGAGTTCGGTGGCGTCGCCGCGACTGTCGAACCGCCAGATCCGGCCGTCGTTGCCCCCGGTGATCACCCGGCCGTCGTGATCGACGGCCACGTCCTCCGGTCCCTCTCCGGTGGGCAGGGCCCAGCGGTGCACGCCGTCGAGCACTCCGTTGGGAGCGAGCACTCCCGTGAGCGGAGGGGGCGGCGGGGCGTGCCAGACGACGGGGTCGACCCCGGTGCGGTCGAGTTTGCGGGCGAGAGACTCGAAGAAGGTCACGGACTGTGAGATTAGTCGCGCAACCCGGTGGATGTGGCCGCGCTACCGCCAGGCGAAGACCGGTTGGTCGAAACCGTCGATCCGGGTGTGCCGGTCGTGCAGTGCGACCTCCCGGAACTGATACACGACCGCGCCCGTCGGGGCGTGCACGAGGTGACGCCGGAACGGCCATTGGATTACTGGTTTCGACGATTCGGGGATCTCCACGAATCGCGGCTCGGCGTCGATCTCGGCAACGCCCACCGAGAACACTTCCGCCACTTCTTCGTGGTTGGGGACGAGCGAGGTGATCGACTGCTCCGACCACACGACGAAGGGCGTGATGACGTACCCGGAGCGGGTGACGTAGTCGTCGAGCCTGCCGAGCACCGCGGACGGCTGCACGTCGAGCCCAAGTTCCTCGTGCAGTTCGCGCCGGGCGGCGTCCTCGCCGGTCTCCCCCGGATCGACCCCGCCACCGGGCAACGCGAACTGCCCCGGATGCGCGCGCATCTTGCTCGGGCGCCTGGTCAGTGGAACGGCCTGACCGTCCGCGCCGTCGTTCATCACGGCGATCACGACCGCCGCGGACCGCCGGTTCGTCGGGTCCACGATCCGTGGTTCGAAGCGTGCCAGCGCGTCGGCGAGCCGTTCCCTGCTGAGTACGTGCCCATTCACCATCACCCGACAGTATCGCCACTCGCCGCGAAACCCACGTTCCGGTCCCCCGCGTTTCGAGGCCCGCGTGCCGGGCGCCCGTCGTCAGCCGAGCAACTGCTGTTTGATCTCGTTCTTGAGGACCTTCCCGAGTTTGGAACGAGGCAGATCGGGCCAGACCAGGATCTCCTTCGGCGTCTTCACGCTGCCGATGCGCGCCTTCACGAACGCCGTGAGCGCGTCGGCCTCGATCGGTGTTCCCGCTCGCGCCTGGACGACGGCGACGACCCGTTCACCCCATTTGTCGTCGGGGAGCCCGATCACCCCGCAGTCCTGTATCCCCGGGTACGCCATGAGCGCCTGTTCCACTTCGACGGAATAGACGTTGAATCCGCCGGTGATGATCATGTCCTTCGCGCGGTCGACGATGTACAGGAAGTTGTCCTCGTCGAGGTACCCGATATCGCCCGTGTGATGCCAGCCGTGCGCCGACGCCTCCTGCGTCGCAACGGGATTCTTGTAGTACCCCGTCATGACGAGTGAGCTGCGCACGACCACCTCGCCCCGCTCCCCGGCAGGCAGCAGGGTTCCCTGCCCGTCCATGATCGCGACCGTGACCAGCGGGGAGGGTCGGCCCGCGGAGCTCAACCGGGCGGTCGCCACCGAGCCGTCCTCCAGGAAATGGTCTTTCGGCGCCATCGTCGCGATCATCATCGGCGCCTCGCTCTGCCCGAACAGCTGAGCCATCACCGGCCCGATCCGGGTCAGCGCCTCGCTCAGCCGCGTCGGCGAGATCGGCGCCGCGCCGTACCAGAAGCATTGCAGCGAACTCAGGTCCGTCGTCTCCAGGTCGGCGTGGTCGAGCAGCATGTAGATCAGAGTCGGCGGGAGGAATGTGTGGGTGACTCGGTCCCGGTCGATGTGCGCGAGGAACTGCCCGAGGTCGGGTGCCGGCAGGATGACCACCTGCCCGCCGAGGGTGAGGATCGGAAAGCAGAGAACACCCGCCGCGTGGGTCAACGGCGCGAGGGCGAGGTACACCGGTCTGCCGTCGAACGGGTAACTCATCAGGGTCAGCGCGGACATCGTCTCGATGTTCCGGCCGGTGAGCATCACCCCCTTCGGCCGTCCCGTCGTCCCGCCGGTGCCGACGATCATCGCGAGGTCGTCGACGGGCTCGGCATCGACGCGTTCGGTCCCCAGCCAGGCGTCGAACGAGTCGGCGTAGGCCTCGTCGCCGTCGAGGCACACGAGCGTCGTGAGCAGCGGCAACTGCTGCCGGATCCGATCGACCAAGGGCGCGAACGCCTTCTGGAAGATCAGGCAGCGACAGTCGAAGAGGTCGAGCAGGTCCCGATTCTCCACAGCCTCGTTCCGCGGGTTGATCGGGCACCACACCGCCCCCGCCCGGCTGATCCCGAACACGCAGGAGAACGCGGTCGGATCGTTGCCGGACAGGACGGCCACCTTGTCGCCCGCGGCAATCCCCGACCGTGCCAGCGCCGCGGCGACCCGCCGGCTCAGGTCCTGGACGTCCGCGTACGACAGCGTCCGCTCGCCCATCGTCAGACACGGCGACGACGGTCCGAGCGAAGCGCCCTTGTCGAGGTAGTCGGTCAAGCGCATCGTGCGGTCCTCCAAAGTCGCGGCCGGGACGATCAGCTCTGCACGGTGACGACCGGCTCCATCACGAGACCGAAACTGCGCAGGATTCCCAGGAGTTCGCGATGACCGAACGCCTGGCATGCCGACGCCAGTCCCGCCCGCTTCGGCGGCTGCTGCAACAGGGAGTACGCGGCGTAGGCCTGCAGGAGACCCGTCTGCTTGTAGTTGCAGTTGCCGTGGATGACGCAGTGCGCACGCCCGAGCGGCCCCGACGCGTACACGGAGTCCAGCGACGTATTGACGCGCGGGTTCTCCCGCGGCGGCATTCCCGCCTGCACGGAACCGGCGATCTCGGCGAGCGCGGCCTCCTGCTGGTCCGCGGGCAGGGTCTTGATCTGCTCTTCGACCATCTTCTGCGTCGCGACGACGCCCTCCATGACGGACCGGTCGAACACGCCGCCCGCCGCCTTCACGTTGGCCACCCGCGGATCGTCCTTGAACCACACGGGGTGGCAGGTGCCTCCCCACGGCAACGCGAGTGCCATCTGATGCTGTCCCGGAACGACGACCTCGAAGGTGCTGCCGGGCTCCCACTTCGCGTACTGGTTCTGTTCCAGGTAATACCAGTCGGCCTTGAGGATCGTGAAGATCGTCTGGGTGGACGCGTACGTGGGAAATCCCTTCCACAACACCAGGATGTCGAGCGTGTCCAGACCCGGCGTCTCCAGCGCGATGTTCGCGGCGATCTCGCCGGTGGTGTACATCTGGGCGACGCCGGGAGAGAGCAGCAACCCCTTCTCCGCGAACTGGTCACCGAACTTCGCCTGCACGTCCAGAACCCAGTCCTGCTCACCCGTCGTGTCGGTGTAGTGGCATCCCGCGGCGAGGGCCGCCTCGACGACGACGGCACCGTACTTGATGAACGGGCCCACCATATTGCTGACCACCCGCGCCCCGCTGAACAGTTCCGTCAGCGCCGGGACGGTGTGCTCTACCTCGACCACGTCGTGATCGACGGTGTCCAGGCCGGGAATGCGGTCTAGCACTTCCTGGATCCGCTTCTTGTCCCGTCCCGCGGCGATGAACGGAATGTTGAACTCGCGCAGGTATTCACACACGAGTCGTCCGGTGTATCCGGAGACTCCGTAGACGATGACGGGTTTCTTGTCGGTCATGACGTGCCCTTTCGGTGAATGCGGGGAGAGAGCCGGAGCGGTCGAATTACATGCCCATGCCACCGTCGACCGGCAGGCCGATTCCGGTGACGAAGCGGGCGGCGTCGGAGGCCAGGAAAACGACGGTGTCGGCGATGTCCGCGACCTCACCGAGCCGCCCGAGCGGGGTCAGGCCGATCACGTCGGCGACCGCGGCGTCGGCGCTGGGCCACAATCCGAGCCTCTCCATGTCGGCGGCAAGCCCGAGCCCCATCTCCGTGGCGACCAGGCCGGGGTACACGCAGTTCACGCGGACGCCGTAGCCCAGTTTTCCCGCTTCCTGCGCCGCGACCCGGGTGAGCCGGTCGACGGCGGACTTGGTGGCGGAATAGCCGGCGATGCCGGGGAACGGGATGGTCGCGGCCACCGAGGAGACGTTGACGATCGCCCCTCCCGCGCCCACGGCACCGCCGGGACGCATCGCGCGCAGACCGTGCTTCAAGCCGAGCGCGACACCGAGGATGTTCACGTCGCACATCCGGCGGACGTCGGCGGGGTCGATGTCGACCACGAGCGACGAGATCTCGATGCCCGCGTTGTTGACGAGGAGGTCGAGTCCGCCGAGTTGCTCCACAGTGGCAGCGACGGCGCGCTCCCAGTTGCCGTCATCGGTGACGTCGAGGGTCACGAATCCGGTGTGGACACCGGTCTTTCCGAGCGAGTCGGCAGTCGCGCGTCCCTCCTCCTCGAGGACGTCGCCGATCACGACCGCCGCACCGGCGTCGGCGAGGGCGGCCGCCATTCCGGCCCCTAGCCCCTTCGCGCCACCAGTGACCAGCGCTTTTCGTCCTGCAAGATCACGCACGCTCATTCCGACCTGCCTTCGCACCGAGACGATTCGCGGAAACCACGTCACGAGACACTGTTCGCGTTGTGGTGTGGATCACAGCGTATTCGACTCTGGACGACTGTCAAGATTTCTCTTGACGACTGTCAAGGTTTTGTTACACAGTCGTCAAGGAACGCGGGCTAGACTGATGCTCACCGTGCTGGACTCCGCGAGCCGAACAGGAAGAATGCCGTGACACCCGTCGCCGAGAAGAACGCCGACCGGGTCTCGCGCCGCCAGGTCGACAAATTCGGCGAGCGCCGGGATCAACTCGCCGAGGCCGCGTTGCAGACCCTCTCGGAACTCGGCTACGCCCGCACCAGCCTTCGGGAGATCGCCCAGAACTCCGAGTTCTCCCACGGCGTTCTGCACTACTACTTCAGCGACAAGGTCGATCTGATCACGCACTGCGTCCGGCACTACAAGGCGCGCTGCGTCACGCGCTACGACGGCGTGGTTTCCACGGCGCATACGCCCGAGGAGTTGAAGGCGGGATTCGGCCGGGTGCTGGTGGATTCGCTCCGCGACGAGGCCTCCATGCATCGCCTCTGGTACGACCTCCGCTCGCAGTCGCTGTTCGAGGAGTCGTTCCGCGCGGACGTCGCCGCGATCGACCAGAGTCTCGAAAACATGATCTGGCGCATCGTGTCCCGCTACGCGGAACTGGCGGGACGCACGATCACGATCGCCCCGCCCACCATGTACGCCGTGTTCGACGGACTGTTCCAGCAGAGTCTCGCCAGGTATCTCTCGGGCGACGACGCGGCGGCGGACGCCCTCGCCGAGGGCGTCGATCAGATACTGGCGCTCGTCATTCCGGCACGGTAGGGCCGGTCACTTCTCCGCGGCGGCCTTGATTCGCTGTGCGAAAGCGGGCGCGTCCTTGCGGGCCGCCCGAAGTGCGAGGGGCGCGATCAGTTTTCCGATCCCGTGACCCTCCAGCACGTTGAAGATCGTCACCTTCGTACCCGCGCCCGACGGTTCGAGGTCGTAACCGCCCTCTTTCGCGGTCACGGAGTTCGTCGATCGCTCCGCCCAGCGAATCTTCCGCGGCGCCTCGAATTCGGTGATCTCGAACTCCCGCTTCGTGGTCATCCCCGCATCCTTGACGGTGCTGACGAAGACGGTGCCGACCCCGGGAGGACCGTCCGTCTTCTTCACGATCTCCTGGACCCGAGGGCTGAACTCCCGGTCGTTGACCCCGGCGGCGAGGTACTCGAACACTTCCTCGATGGGGCGATCGATCACCACAGTGCCTTCGAACCGTCCAGCCATGCCAGCCTCCCGTTTCCGTGACCTGCCGGGTTCCGACAGTACTCGCGACGCGGCCGGTGCGCGGTCACATCGCCGCCGGGCCGTCGGTCATAGAAGTGACGACCGAAGAACACAGGAAGGCTTCATCATGGACACCTCGATCACCGGCACGTCCGGATCGCGACAAGCGACTGCGGCACCGCAGTTTCTCTCCACCGCCCGCGGCAGACTCACCCTGACGTTGTTGTGCGCCGTGGCTTTTCTCGACTTCGTCGACGCGTCCATCGTCAACATCGCGCTGCCCGACATTCGCAGCGACCTGGACTTCTCGGTGCAGGAACTGCAGTGGGTGCCCAGCGGCTATCTCATCACCTACGGCGGGTTCATGCTGCTCGGCGGTCGCCTCGCCGACCTCCTCGGCCGCCGTCGCATCCTCGTTACCGGCACCGTCGTCATCGGATTGTCTTCGCTGATCGGTGGTTTCGCCGGCACCGCGGAGATCCTGATCGGCGCCCGGCTGGCACAGGGTGTCGGTGCGGCGCTGATGCTTCCGGCCGCACTGTCGATCCTGACGACGACATTCGAGGAGGGGTCCGAACGCCATACCGCACTCGGTGTCTGGGCCGGCGTCGGCGGTCTCGCGTCCGCGGTCGGGGTGTTTCTCGGTGGTGTGCTCACCGAGGGCCCGGGCTGGCGATGGGTGTTGTTCGTCAACCCGGTGGCGTGTGTTCTCGTGCTGCCCGCGGTCTACGCGCTGATTCCCGACGACCGCCGCCGCGCCAGGTTCGCGGACTTCGACCTGGTGGGTGGCGTGCTCGGTACCGGCGGGATGCTGATGTTCGTCTATGCTCTGGTCGAGGCGCCCGACCAGGGGTGGGTGTCGGCCCGCACGATCGGCGCGTTCGCCGGAGCGTTCGTCCTGATCGCCGCGTTCCTGGTGAACGAGCAGCGCAGCCACAATCCACTACTGCCGCTGTCGATCTTCCGCATCAAGGGCCTGGCGGCGGCAAATGTCACGGGGCTGATCGCGTTCGCCGGTCTGCTCGCGATGTTCTTCTTCCTCACCCTCTACATGCAGAACGTTCTGGGCTACTCCCCCATGCAGACCGGGGCGGCGTACCTTCCGCTCTGTCTGGGCGTCGGGGTCGCAGCCGGAATCTCCTCCCAGTTGCTCACGCGCATCGGAACCCGCCCGGTCACCGTCGCGGGCGCGCTGGTGGCGGCGGCGGGCCTGTTCTACCTGTCCCGGATCCCGGTCGACGGCGCCTATCTCGCCGATCTGTTCCCGGGGCTGATGATCGTGTCGCTGGGCCTCGGTGCCGTCTTCGTCGGCGTCACCACCGCAGCCAACGCGGGTGTGCCTGCCGAGGAGGCGGGGCTCGCAGCGGCGTTGCTGAACGCCTCGCAGCAGGTCGGCAGCGCGCTCGGTCTGGCGATCTTCGCCGCGATCGCCACCTCCCGTACCCAGCACCTGCTCGCAGCGAATTCGGCTGTGCCCGAGGCACTCACCTCCGGCTTCCAGCGAGCGCTGCTGACCGGCAGCATCTTCCTTGCCGCCGCAGCGCTGATCGCCCTGCGCACCGGCAACGCCCACGGAGACGGCCGGCACCGCGCGGAATGACCCGGCGGGCTCGTCAGTCGAGATTCTCGACGACGAGCCCGGCGAGGCGCTCGCGGTCGGCGAGGATATCGATCTCCACGATCGTCCCCTGCCGGATGGTGACACCCATGACGGACAGCAGTTGTCCCTCGGAAATCGCGACCACGCCGGCGGCACCGTTGACGAGTGCCGGCTGCGCGAACCGGGCCAGCCGCGCGTACCCGAGCACCCGGCCCGCGACGGTCTCCGCACCGCGCACCATCGTGGAGGCGCCCGCGGGCAACGCGCCCGTGTCGGCCCGGAGCACGACATCCGGATCCAGTACCGCCACGAGTGCGTCGAAGTCGCCGCCCCTCGCCGCCGCCAGAAACGCGTCGACCACAGCGCGCTGCCGGACGGGATCGGTGTCGGGAACGGGCGCGCCCTGCAGTCGGCGCCGCGCGCGGCTGGCCAGTTGCCGGGCGGCCGCCGGGGATCGCTCGACGATCGGGGCGATGTCCTCGAACGGCACGGCGAACATGTCGTGCAGCACGAACGCCAGCCGCTCCGACGGGGTGAGCGTGCCCAGGACCACGAGCAGCGCGAGACCCACCGAATCGGCGAGCACCGCCTCCTGTTCGGGGTAGCTGCCGTCCGAGAGCGTCACGATCGGGTCGGGCACCTGCACGTCCAGGGGCTCTTCCCGCCGCGACCTGCGGGACTGCAGCATGTTCAGGCACACACGGGCCACTACCGTCGTCAGCCACCCGCCCAGGTTCTCCACCGAATCGGTGTCCGTTCGGCTGAGCCGCAGCCAGGATTCCTGCACCGCGTCCTCGGCCTCGGTGAGCGAGCCGAGCATCCCGTAGGCCACCGCCCGCAGGTGCCGGCGGTGCGTCTCGAACTGCTGCGCCAGCACGTCGTTCTCGTTCATCGGTCACATCCCTCCGTCGCCGTCTGTCACCTATGTGACCGGCGAAACGCGGCCGATGTGACGACGGCGCGTCGCCCGTGGCCCTCTGATGCGCGTAATGCATCCAGTTTCCCTGGTTCCGCTGTCGGATATCGCCGTGGTTAACTGAAATGACGCTCACAGTCTCCGAAGGGCTGGACGGCATGTGGAAATCGCAGCAGGTCGGACGTCTGTTCCTCGTCTCGGTACTCGCGGCACTCGCCGTGTGCGGGGTGAGCGCCGCCGCGTCGGCGACGCCCCCAGCCGTCACCGGAAAGATCCTCGCACCGGCCCTCTCCCCCGCGAGCGGTCAGGTCATCGGAATCGCCCATCCCGTCGTCGTCCGGTTCACGTCTCCGGTGCCCGATCGCGCGCTCGCCGAGCGCGGTGTCCGGATCACCCCGTCGACACCGGTGCCCGGGCAGTTCTCCTGGATCGACGACCGCACCCTGCAATGGAGCCCCGACCACTTCTGGCCGGCGCACACCGCGGTGACCGTCGAGGCTGCGGGAGCGAGGTCGCAATTCCAGGTCGGTGACGCACTCGTCGCCGTCGCGAACACGACGACACACCAGTTCACGGTCAGCATCAACGACCAGATCGTGCAGACCATGCCTGCGTCGATGGGCAAACCCGGCTACGAGACACCGCTCGGGACGTTCCCCGTCATCGAGCAGTTCCGCGACATGATCATGGACTCGTCGACGTACGGTGTCCCGATCGACGACGAGGAGGGCTACCGCCTCTACGTCGAGTACGCCACCCGCATCACGTGGGGCGGGATCTTCGTGCACGCTGCACCGTGGTCGGTGGCCTCGCAGGGATTCGAGAACGTCAGCCACGGCTGCATCAATCTCAGCACCGAGAACGCGCGGTGGTTCTACGACAACGCCAAGGTCGGCGATCCCGTCATCGTCACGGCGTGAGCACCGGCGTCGAGACACAGAAAAGGCGGCTCCCCGTTTCCGGGAAACCGCCTTTGCTGATCATCTGGTCGGGCTGACAGGATTTGAACCTGCGACCACTTGACCCCCAGTCAAGTGCGCTACCAAGCTGCGCCACAGCCCGTCCACACCCTCGTTCAGGTGCTCGATGAGATTACATCAGCGGCAGTCCGTAACGCTAATCGCCTGGTCAGAGCGCATTCTGTCGGATCAACGACTCCGTCGCTCACGCTTTTCCCGCACCCGCACCGAGATGCGGACGGGACTGCCGTCGAAATTGAACTCCTCACGCAGACGCCGCTCCAGGAACCGGCGGTAGCCTGCCTCGAGGAACCCGGTCGTGAACAGCACGAACGTCGGCGGACGCGTTCCGGCCTGCGTGGCGAACATCACGCGAGGCAGCCGGCCGCCGCGCATCGGCGGCGGCGTCGCGGCGACGACTTCCTTGAGCCACGTGTTGAGCCTGCCGGTCGGAATGCGCTTGTCCCACGATTCCAGCGCCGTGTCGAGGGCGGGCACCAGTTTCTGCACCGCGCGCCCCGTCTGCGCCGAGATGTTGACGCGCTGCGCCCACGGCACCCGCACCAGGTCCCGATCGACTTCCCGATCGAGCTGCAGGCGCCGGTCCTCGTCGACGAGATCCCACTTGTTGAACGCGATGACTAGGGCGCGGCCCGCGTCGGCGACCATGCTCAGCACGCGCAGGTCCTGCTCGGAGATCGGCTCGGACGCGTCGATCAGCAGGATCGCGACCTCTGCGGCCTCGATGGCGCTCTTCGTCCGCAGCGACGCGTAGAACTCGGCGCCGCTGGCGTGGCTGACCCGCTTGCGCAGACCGGCGGTGTCGACGAATCGCCACGGCCTGCCGCCGAGTTCCACGATCGAGTCGACCGGGTCGACGGTGGTGCCCGCGACGTTGTGGACCACCGAACGCTCGTCGCCCGACAGCTTGTTCAGCAGGCTCGACTTCCCGACGTTCGGCTTCCCGACCAGGGCCACACGCCGCGGTCCGCCGCCGGGGATGCCCTCACGCGGGGTCTCCGGCAGGGCGGCGAGCACCTCGTCGAGGAGATCTCCCGTGCCGCGGCCGTGCGTCGCACTGACCGAGTGCGGCTGCCCGAGCCCCAGCGACCACAGTGCGGCCACCTCGGATTCGGTGCGGCCGTCGTCCACCTTGTTGGCGACCAGCAGAACCGGGGTCTTGGACCGGCGCAGCACCTTGGCCACGGCCTCGTCGGTCGCGGTGGCACCGACGACGGCATCGACGACGAGCAGGATCGCATCCGCGGTCTGCATCGCCAGTTCCGCCTGCCGCGCCACCGACTGCTGCAGGCCCTTGGCGTCGGGTTCCCAGCCGCCGGTGTCCTGCACCATGAACCGGCGGCCACTCCAGTTCGCCTCGTACGAGACACGGTCCCGGGTCACACCGGGAATGTCCTCGACGACGGCCTCGCGGCGGCCGATGATCCGGTTGACGAGCGTCGATTTACCGACGTTCGGACGGCCGACCACGGCGAGGGTCGGAACCGGGATGTGGGCCTCCCCGTCGCCGCCGTCTTCGAGGTCGAGGACCTCCCAGTCGGATTCCTCACTCCAGGTGCCGTCGCCGGCGAACTCGGTGGTGAATTGTTCGGTCACTGCCCTGCTCCACTTCTGTCGCTTACCACCAGCAGCAACCTGCCGATCACGTCGTCGATTCCGAGTTCGCTGGTGTCGACCAGCACGGAATCGTCGGCCGGCCGCAGCGGCGACACGGCGCGCGTGGAGTCGAGGTGGTCACGACGCTGCACGTCGGCCAGTACGGCCGCGTAGTCGTCGCCTCGTCCCTCCGCGAGATTCTGCGCATTTCTGCGCTGGGCCCGGGCTTCCGCCGAGGCGGTGAGGTAGATCTTCACGTCGGCGTCGGGGAGCACGACGGTGCCGATGTCCCGGCCCTCGACGACGATCCGTTCGGTCTCGCCCGTGATCCGACGCTGCGCGGCGACGAGCAGTTCACGCACCGCGGGAACGGCGGACACGGCCGAGACGGCCTTGGTCACCGCGTCGCCGCGGATCTCCTCCCCCACGTCCTCGCCGTCGAGCAGGACCTGCTCGCCCGCCGGGTCGGTGCCGATCGACCACGGCAGACCGGCGGTCGCGTCGGCGATCGCGGCGGGATCCGTGAGGTCCACGCCCTTGCGCAGCACATGCAGCGTCGCGATGCGGTACATGGCGCCGGTGTCGAGGTAGCGGGCGTCGAGGCGCTGCGCCAGCATCCGTGAGACGCTCGACTTCCCGGTTCCGGACGGGCCGTCCATCGCGACGACCAGCGAAGAGGTACTCACAGGCCCACCGCCCCGTAGAGACCGCCGACCTCGCCTCGACCCAGGACGCGGAGCGTGCCGGGCCGCTGGTCGCCGAGGGCGACCGCGCCGATGTCCGTCCGGACGAGCCGGATGACGGGGTGTCCCACGGCGTCGAACAGGCGGCGCACGATGTGCTTGCGGCCTTCGTGCAGCGTGACCCGGACGAGCGACTTGCCCTCGTTGATGTCGAGGAGCGTGAACGTGTCGACCTTCGCCGGTCCGTCCTCGAGCTCGACACCCTCCTTCAGCTTCTTACCGACGCCGCGCTCGAGGGCCCCCGACACGGTCGCCAGGTACGTCTTCGACACCTCGAACGACGGGTGCATCAGCCGATGCGCGAGATCACCGTCGTTGGTGAGCAACAGCAGTCCCTCGGTGTCGGCGTCGAGCCGGCCGACGTGGAACAACCGCTGACCGGCGGCGACCCGCTCGGAGACGATGTCGCCGACGCACGGGCGACCCAGGTCGTCCGACATCGTCGACTGCCAGCCGCGGGGCTTGTTGAGGGCGAGGTGAACCAGGTCCTTCTGGACGACCACGCGGACACCGTCCACGCGCACGACCGCGTTCTCGGGGTCGATGCGCAGTCCCTGTTCGATGACGATGCGGCCGTCGACCTCGACGCGACCCTGCGAGATCAGTTCCTCGGCCGCACGACGCGACGCGACGCCGGCCTGAGCGAGAACCTTCTGCAGGCGCATGCCGTCGCCCTGCGGCGGGCCGACGGGCCGATCGGCGTCGGCGTACTGGTGCCGGGCCGGCTTGGCGTTGCTGATCTTGGGGGCCTGCGCCTGCGCGCGCTGCGGCTTGGCCGACTTGGGCTTGCCACGCTTGTTCTTCGCGGCAGGGTCGGGCCTGCCGGGTTTGCCCTTCGCGGCGTCGGGCCGGCCTGATCGATGACCGGCCTCGGCCCTGTCCGGACGCCCTCCGGCCTCCGACCTGGTGCGCCCTCCAGTCTCCGACCTGGTGGGGCGCTGCTTCTTGTTGTTGCGATCCGGTGTGCCATCTCGGCGAGCGGGTTTCTTCACTTTTGTACTATCCCTGTCAGTCTTCGGTGTCCAGCCCGGTGTCCAACTCTTCTGTGGAAGCCGTAGCTTTATTCATTCTCGCAAATCGTGGGTCAGATTCCAGACTGTCACTGATGTCATCTATCAGGTCCACATCCGGCAACAACGGAGCCAAGGCGGGAAGATCGGCCAGAGACGCCAAGCCGAGCCGTTCCAGGAAGAGTTCCGTCGTCGAGTACTGCGTGGCGTTGGTATCGGGGTCGACGCCGGCTTCGGCGATCAACCCGCGAGCGAGAAGTGTGCGCACCACACCATCCACGTTGACGCCGCGCACCGCACTGATCCGTGCGCGGGTCAACGGTTGACGGTATGCCACCACGGCCAGAGTTTCCAATGCCGCCCTCGTCAGTTTGGAGCGCGCTCCGTCGAGCAGGAGCCGTTCCACGTAGGGCGCGTACGCGGTGCGGGTGTAGAGACGCCAACCGTCACCGGCATATCGGAGGTCCATCCCGCTTTCCCGGGCCGTGAGCTCGGCCGACATGCGGTTCAGGGACTCCGTGATGCGATTCACAGAAGCACCGGTCGCTGACGCGAGCTGCTCCGCTCCGGCCGGAGAGTCGACGATCAGCAGCAACGACTCGAGAATCGCTGCCAGTTCGGTGTCCGACAGCTCCGGTTCTGCGTCCGACAGTTCGGGTTCTGCGTCGACGGCGCCCGGCTCGTCGAACGGGGCCGAACTCATCCGTAATCCTCCTCGGTCACCGGGGCGTGTGGTCCGTCCCCGGTCCAGCTCACCAATAGTTGCCCGAGCGGCTCGGGCTGTTCGAACAACACCGACTGCTCGCGGTACAACTCGAGCAGCGCGAGGAATCTTGCCACGATCAGGGCGGTGACCTCGCACTCCGAGACGAGGTCGCCGAAGGTCGCCCACTCACCGGCTCCTCGCTCGCGGAGCAGTTCCAGCATGCGCGCCGCCTGTTCGGGGACCGACACCGCGTGCATGTCGTGCAGGTGATCAAGTCCCACGGTGGGCTTCGGGCGGGGTGTTAACACGGTCGCGGCGATCTCCGCGAACCGCTGCGGGTCGACGCCGAGCAATACTTCCGGCAGCAACTGGGTGAACTGGTCCTCCAGTGCCGCCGACCGCGGGTACCGGCGCAGCGCGGCCGCCTCGAGCTCCCCGAACAGTTGCGCCACCTGCTTGTACGCGCGGTACTGCAGCAGCCGGGCGAACAGCAGGTCGCGTGCTTCGAGGAGCGCGAGGTCCTCGGCGTCCTCCACCTGTCCCGCGGGGAGCAGACGCGCCGCCTTCAGATCGAGCAGCGTCGCGGCGACCACCAGGAACTCGGTGGTCTGGTCGAGTCCCATCTCCGCGCCGAGGGTGCGCATGTAGGCGATGAAGTCGTCCGTCACCTGGTGCAGCGCGACTTCCGTCACGTCCAGCTGCCGCTGGTTGATCAGGGTGAGCAGCAGATCGAACGGACCCTCGAAATTCCGCAGCGTCACCCGGAAGCCGGGTTTGGCGGCGGGCGCCTGCGGGTCCTCGCCGTTCGAACCCTCGGTCTGCGGTGGTGCCGGAATGTCTTGCGTATCCACCACTTACCGGCCGGACCGGTGGATGACCTCGCGTGCCAGCGCACGGTACGCCTCGGCACCGGTCGATTTGGGCGCCCACGTGGTGATCGGTTCCCCGGCGACGGAGGTCTCGGGGAATCGCACGGTCCGGTTGATCACGGTGTCGTAGACCAGATCCCCGAACACCTCCACCACGCGGGCCATCACCTCGCGCGCGTGCAGGGTCCGCGAGTCGAACATCGTCACGACGATGCCGGCGAGTACGAGCCGCGGGTTGAGCCTGTCGTGGACCTTCTCGACCGTGTCGTTGAGCAGCGCCAGGCCGCGCAGGCTGAAGTACTCGCACTCCATCGGGATTATCACCGAGTCCGCGCAGGCCAGCGCGTTGACCGTGAGCAGGCCGAGGGACGGCTGGCAGTCGATGAGGACGTAGTCGTAGCGGTCGAGCACGGGATGCAGCACACGTCCGAGCGTCTGCTCCCGCCCCACCTCGGTGACGAGCTGGATCTCCGCCGCCGACAGGTCGATGTTGCTCGGCAGAAGGTCGAGGCCCTCGACGCGTGTCCGCATCAGGACGTCGTCGATCGAGACGCGCGGTTCGACGAGCAGATTGTGGACCGTCAATTCGAGGTCGTTGTGCGCGACGCCGAGGCCCGCGGACAGCGCCCCCTGGGGATCGAGGTCGACGAGCAGGACCCGCCTGCCGTATTCGGCCAGCGACGCACCCAGGTTGATCGTCGACGTCGTCTTGCCGACGCCGCCCTTCTGGTTGCACATCGCGACGATCTTGGCCGGTCCGTGCGAGGGCAACGGGGCGGGTTGCGGCACGTCACGCGTCGGCCGTCCCGTGGGGCCGAGTTGCTCCTCCACGACCACGGCAGCGTTCTCGAACAAGTCTGCGGTTTCAGTTTGCCGCACGTCGAACATGTCGCCCTCCGGTTGCGAGTGCTCTGACTCCGCCGCTGGCGGCTGCGGTGTCACCACGGTCCGATGATCCCCTGTTCTCTCGATGATCGCTGCCGATCCCACATCGTTATACGAACGCTACCGCCTCGTACCGTGAATTTTCCCCTCGACACGCTTTCCGCTACCGCGCCCGGGGGTGCGCTCCCACCCACACTTCGCGGAGGGCACCCACTGTCACCAGCGCATATATCCGGGTGGCCGTCACCGACGCGTGTCCCAGCAACTCCTGGACGACGCGGACGTCGGCGCCGCCGTCGAGCAGGTGGGTCGCGAACGAGTGGCGGAGTGTGTGCGGTCAGGCCCGCGCGGCTTCGTCCCCGGCGGCACGTGCGCGCTTCCGCTCGCTGAACCGCTCGGGGCGATCGACCCAGGGAGCGCTCACGTCGCGGAGTTCGCCGAGACCGCCCGGCCGGGACCGGGCGGCGGCGAGGGCCATCACTCCGGACGCGGCCGTGGCGTTGACGATGGTCCCGTTCAGCACCATCGACACGACGTCGTCGAACGGAATCCGCTCGATCTCGAGGTCGGCTTCCTCGTCCTCCGGGTCGGGCCGGTCCACCTCGTACAGGTCCTCGGCGAGGAACACGCGCACCGACTCGTCCGTGAACCCCGGTGAGAGAACGACATCCACGAGGACGGACCAGCGCCGGGCCGCGAGGCCGGTCTCTTCCGCCAGTTCGCGTCTGGCGGCGTCGACGGGGTCCTCCCCCGGCTCGTCCAGCAGGCCCGCCGGGATCTCCCACAACCGGCGCCCCACCGGGTGCCGGTACTGGTGGATCAGCACGATCCGGTCCTCGTCGTCGAGCACCACGACGGCGACGGCGCCGTGGTGCTCGACGACCTCACGTTCGGCAGTCCTGCCATCCGGCATCGCGACGTGATCCACGCGCAGCGCGAGGATCGCGCCGCTGTAGACGGCGCGCGAGTCGAGAGTCTCGAATTCGTGCCGGCCGATGTCGGGCATGGTCCGCGTCGCCCTATCCTGCGCTGTCGACTGACGCGACCTCGTCGCGGTCGGCGGAATCGGCGATCTCGTCGTCGGCGGCCGCACGCTCCTCACCGTGCACGTCGACGGGGAGGCGCTCCTCGAGCTTGTGCCGCAGCGCCGCGTCGACAAACGCCGCGAACAGCGGATGCGGACGCGTCGGACGGCTCTTCAGCTCGGGGTGGGCCTGCGTGGCGACGAAGAACGGGTGCTGGTCGGCCGGGTACTCGACGAACTCGACGAGGTGACCGTCGGGAGAGGTGCCGCTGAACCGGAGTCCACTCTTGGCGATCCGGTCGCGGTACGCGTTGTTGACCTCGTAGCGGTGACGGTGACGTTCGGACACCTCTTCGCTGCCGTAGGCCCGGGCGACGACGGATCCCTTCGCCAGGACGGCCGGGTACGCGCCGAGGCGCATCGTGCCGCCGAGGTCGGCCTCACCGGCGATGACGTCTTCCTGGTCGGCCATGGTGGAGATCACGGGGTGCGTGGTCTCGGGTTCGAACTCGGCGGAGTTGGCGTCGTCCAGACCCACGCTGCGCGCGGCTTCGATCACGACGCACTGAAGACCCAGACACAGTCCGAGCAGGGGGATCTTCCGGTGGCGGGCGTACCGGATCGCGCCGAGCTTGCCCTCGATGCCGCGGATTCCGAAGCCACCGGGAATCAGAACGCCGTCGACGTCGCCGAGCGCGGCCTGCGCGCCCGCTTCCGTCTCACACGCGTCGGACGGCACCCACGAGATCTCCACCTTGGAGCGATTTGCGAATCCGCCTGCACGCAGCGCCTCGGTGACGGAGAGGTACGCGTCGGGCAGGTCGACGTATTTCCCGACGAGGGCGATCCGCACGGTCTCGCGCGGCTGGTGGACACGCTCGAGCAGGTTTCCCCACACGGTCCAGTCCACGTCGCGGAACGGCAGTCCCAGCTGACGGACGACGTACGCGTCGAGGCCCTCGCTGTGCAGCACCTTCGGGATGTCGTAGATCGACGGCGCGTCGGGGGTCGAGATGCAGCCGTCGACGTCGACGTCGCACATGAGCGCGATCTTGTTCTTCAGCGCCGGGGGAACCTCGCGGTCGCAGCGCAGGATCAGCGCGTCGGGCTGGATACCGATGTTCCGCAGTGCGGCAACCGAGTGCTGGGTGGGCTTCGTCTTGAGCTCACCCGACGGCGCCAGGTACGGGACCAGGGAGACGTGGAGGAAGAAGACGTTGTCCCGGCCGACGTCGTGGCGCACCTGACGGGCGGCCTCGAGGAACGGCTGCGATTCGATGTCGCCGACGGTGCCGCCGATCTCCGTGATGACGACGTCCGGGCGGTGCCCCTGCAGATCCGGCCCGCTCATCGCCAGGATGCGGCTCTTGATCTCGTCCGTGATGTGCGGAATGACCTGGACGGTGTCGCCGAGGTATTCGCCGCGCCGCTCCTTGGCGATGACCGTCGAATACACCTGGCCGGTGGTCACATTGGCCTGACCGGACAGGTCGCGGTCGAGGAAGCGCTCGTAGTGGCCGACGTCGAGGTCGGTCTCCGCACCGTCCTCGGTGACGAAGACCTCACCGTGCTGGAAGGGGTTCATCGTGCCCGGATCGACGTTGAGGTACGGATCCAGCTTCTGCATGGTCACGCGCATTCCCCGCGCGGTCAGCAATTGCCCGAGGCTCGAGGCTGTGAGGCCCTTGCCGAGTGAGGAGGCGACGCCGCCGCTCACGAAGATGTGCTTGGTGGCGGTACGCGAATGAGTGCGTGACTGTGGCAAAGGGGCTCCCGTGACGACTGTGCAGGGCTTGGTCTGTTCGAGCAATGCTGGGGCCTGCCGACCCACGGGACTTCACGGTAACACCTCGGCGGACGTCCCGGAAACAACGCGCCGCGATTGCCCGCCCCGATGTGACGCGCGCTACGCCGGGGTGGCCCCCACGGTGACTCCGGTGGTGCCGGGTCCCGTGCCGTACCGGCCTGCGCCGCCGTTCAGTTGCTCCTGCAGGGCGAGCGGAACGGTGATCTTGCCCGCTTCCCGGTCGATGTTGTCGATCGTCGTGAGCGCCGCCGAGAGAGCGGCGTCGGCCCGGGCCACGGCGACCGCGCCGTTGCCCTGGGCGGAGGCCGGACGTCCGGCGAGCACCGCACCGGCACCGCGCGAGTCCAGCGCGCCCGCGAACCGCGCCACGACGGCACCGCGGTTGCCGCTGACGCCGTCCTCGACGTCCCTGTCACCGGTCAGCACCACCGCGACCTGCGCAGGCTGGACCGCGCCGTCGTCGTAGCTGACGAATCCGGCGCCGCGCAGGGTCTCGAGGGCGAGCGCCATCTCCTGGGCGGAACTCTGCGGCTGACCCGTCTCCTTGCCGAGCATGAGAACCGAGCCCAGCAGGTCGCCCGCGAGGCTGCCCTGGTCGACGGCCCCGGTCTTCAACGTGACGCCCGCGGGGATCACGTTGTTGACGACCGTCCGCAAGCGGTCGCCGCCCGTGGCGTCGACGAACGAGTCGGTCAACGACACCCGCCCGGTCACCGAACCGCCGGCTTGCGCGATCATCCGGTTGACTCCGTCGAGGTCGGCGGGGTCGGCATCGGGGGTCGTCACGACCATCACCGTGCGCTGCGCGAGCGAGCCTGCGACCACGCGGCCGCCCACCGCGGAATCGAAGCCGTCCGCCGAGTTCAACTGCTCGGTCAGTTGGTTGTTGCGTTCGGTCGCGTTCTCCATGTCGGTCTGCAGGTCGGCCTTGTCGTCGCGCAGTCCCGACACGAGACCGCTCGACAACAGGCCGGAGCCCATCACCACGCCGATTGCCAGAGCCAGAAAGATCGCCGCTATGGAAATGGCATGTTGACGCAGAGAAATCACTTGAAGAACCCCTGGACCCACAACGCGAAGCTGTTCCATGTCGCGACGGCCCAGTCGAGTGCCTCACCACCCACGTTGGACACGACCAACGCCACGATCACGGCCACGAGAGCGGCGAGGACGAGCAGCGCGATCGCGCCGCCCGACACCCGGCTCCGGTACAGGGTCGCCACGGCCTTCGCGTCCACCAGTTTCGGCCCGACCTTCAGGCGGGTCATGAACGCCGACGGGTTGCTGTCACGGCGGCCGCGGTCGAAGAACTCGTCGAGGGAGACGGTGCTCCCGACCGTGACGATCAGCGACGCGCCGTGGTGGTCGGCCAGCAGCAGGGCCAGGTCGGACGGGGACCCGGACGCGGGGAACGTCATCGCTCCGATGCCGAGGTCCTGGATACGCGACAGACCGGGTGCGTGGCCGTCCTGGTCGGCGGGCAGGACCACCTCGGCGCCAGACTTCAACGTCGCGCTCGTGATGTCCTCTGGGTCGCCGACGATGAGGTCCGGGCGATAGCCCGCCGACTTCAGGACGTCGGCGCCTGCCCCGACTCCGATGAGGATCGGTGAGTACTCCTTGATGAACGGCTTGAGGTTCTTCAGGTCGGACGCGTGGTCCGGGCCGTCGGACACGATGACGACGTGCCGGTCCTTCATGTCGACGTCGACGTCGGGGACTCCGACCCCGTCGATCAGCAGCGGACTCTCGGTGCGGATGAACTCGATGGTGTTGCCGGAGAATGCCTCGAGGTGGTCGACCAGTCCGGTCTTCGCCTCGATCATCCGGTCTGAGATCTCCGCCTCGGTCTGTTCGTCGCCGTTGGCGATGCGCCGTTCCCCGGAGTAGACACCTCCCCCGTTCACCCGGACCTTGCTGCCGTCCTTGATGCTCTTGAAGACCTCGGCGCCCGCCGAATCCACCAGGAGGATCCCGTTGGCGACGATCACCTCCGGGCCGAGGTTGGGATACCGACCCGAAATCGAGGGCGACGCGTTGATCACAGCGAGGACGCCGGCCTTCACCAGGGCGTCCGCGGTTCCGCGATCGAGGTCGAGCTCGTCGAGAACGACGATGTCGCCGGGTCCGACGCGGCGCAGCAACTTGGCCGTGTTGCGATCCACCCTGGCGATGCCGCTGACCCCAGGCAAAGTTTCGGTGTTACGTGACAGCAGTGCCGGCATCTTCATGGATTCGATGATGGACCGGAAGCAGGACCGACCTGTGGAGGCGCGCCGAACCGTTTACCACATCAGTCACACCATTACCACGGCGGCCGACGGCTCACCGGGCCGGGTCAGGCGGACCGCTCGGCGTTGGCAGTCGCCAGCAGCTCCTCCGCGTGGGCGCGACCGGTCTCCGTGTCGTCGAGGCCTGCGAGCATCCGGGCCAGTTCCACGACCCGTTCGTCGTCGGTGAGTGTATGCACGCCACTGCTGACGACGCCGTCCTCGTCGTCGACCTTGTCGACCACCAGGTGGGTGTCCGCGAACGCCGCAACCTGCGGCAGGTGCGTGACGACGATGACCTGGTGCGTGCGGGCCAGCCGGGCCAGTCGCCGGCCGATCTCGACCGCGGCGCGCCCTCCGACGCCGGCGTCGACCTCGTCGAACACCATCGTCGCGCCCGAGTCGGACCCGGCGAGCACCACCTCGAGGGCGAGCATCACGCGTGAGAGTTCACCTCCGGACGCGCTCTTGCTGATAGGCAGCGACTGCGCGCCGCTGTGCGCCGACAGCCGGAACTCCACTTCGTCGACGCCGGACGATCCCGCGTGCAGTTCGGTGCCGTCGACAGTGAGCGGGGCCGTGTCCTGGGGTCCGGCGATCCGGGGCCGGACCGTCACCTCGAGCGCCGCGCGGCCCATTGCCAGACCGGCGAGTTCGGAGCTGACGGCCTTGGCGAGCTTGGTCGCGGCCTTGACGCGGGCCGCGGTCAGTTTCGACGCCGCCTCCGCCGTCGACGCCGCCGACTCCTCCACCTGCTTCGTCAGGGCGGCCAGCGCATCCGAGGAGACGTCGATCTTCGCGAGCCGCGCACGGGCGTTGTCGGCCCATTCCAGTACGCCGTCGACGTCGGCGGCGTACTTACGGATGAGGTTCTTCAGTTCCGCCTGCCGGGACAGCAGGGAGTCCAGCGCCCCAGGGTCCGCCGGCAGCCCGGCGAGATACGTGGTGAGATCGGCGGAGACGTCGGTGACCACCGCGATCGCGTCGGCGAGGCGGGGTCCGAGCCCGTCGAGTTCGGGGTCGGTGGCCGATTCGATTCGGGCCCGCGCCTCGGACAGCAGGTCCAGCGCGGGCGCGGCCACACCGTCACCGTCCATGTCGTCGCCACCGGCTAGAGCGGCGTGTGCTTCCTCCGCCGCCGACCGCAGCGAGTCGAGTTCGCTGAGCCTGCGCACCTCCGACACGATCGACTCGTCCTCGCCCGGGGTCGGGGCGGCGCCGTCGATCTCGTTGAGGGCGAACGTCAGTTGGTCGGCTTCCTGCGCGAGTTCCCGGGTACGACCGGTCCGTTCGATCAGTTCGGATCGCGCGGTCATCCACTCGTCGCGGTGCTTGCGGTACCGCGCGATCAGCGGCCCGACCGCCTTGTCGGCGAATCGGTCGAGCGCGGCGCACTGCTGGTCCGGGCGGAGCAGCCGCAGCTGATCGTTCTGCCCGTGCACGGTGAGCAGTGGATCGGTGAACTCGGACAGCACGCCCGCCGGAACGCTGCGCCCACCCAGGTGGGCCCGGGACCGGCCGTCGCTGCCGACGGTGCGGACCGCGATGATGGTGCCGTCCTCGTCCCGCTCGGCACCCGTCGATTCCAGCAGCCGCGACACCGCACGTTCGACGTGCTCCGAGCCCTCGTCCGTCATGAACCGGCCCTCAACGACGGCCCGCGGCGCACCGAGGCGCACCCGGCCCGCGTCTGCCCGCGCACCGCTGAGCAGGTGCAGGCTCGTCACCACCATCGTCTTGCCCGCGCCGGTCTCACCAGTGAGCACCGTCAAACCTTCGTGGAATTGCGCCGACGCCTCGGAGATCACACCGAGGTTGTCGATCCTGATCTCTGCCAGCACGTCTAGGGCTTCCTTCCTCGCCACCCTGTGACGGGCAGCTCGAACTTTCGCACCATCCGGTCCGCGAACGGCGCCGAATCCAGTCGTACCCAACGAACGGGTTCCTTGCCACGCACCACTTCGACGCGGGCGCCCGCGGGCAATTCGAGGGTCCGGCGACCGTCGCAGAACACCAGGCCGTCGTGGCTGCCTGCCACCGTCTCCACCGCGATCAACGATTCCGGGCTCGTCACGAGGGGGCGCGCGAACAAGGCATGCGCGTTGCTCGGGACCACCAGCAGCGCCTCGAGTTCCGGCCACACCACGGGGCCGCCCGCCGAGAACGCGTATGCCGTCGACCCGGTGGGTGTGGAGATGAGGACGCCGTCGCAGCCGAACGCCGACACCGGCCGCCCGTCCACCTCGAGCACCACCTCGAGCACACCGAGCCGGGACCGGTTCTCGATGCTCGCCTCGTTGAGCGCCCAGCCTCGTTCGATGATCTCGTCGTCCACCCGGACCAGCACGTCCAGCGTCATGCGGTGTTCGATGCGGTATTCCCGGCGCACCACCTGGCCTAATGCCTCGTCGAGGTGCTCGGCCTCCGTTTCCGCGAGGAACCCGATCCGGCCCAGATTGATGCCCAGGACCGGAATGGACGCGGCCTGGGCGAGTTCCGCTGCCCGGAGGAAGGTGCCGTCGCCGCCGAGGACGAGCACCATTTCGCACCCGAGGGCGGCGTCGGGACCGGCCTGCACGATGGTGACTTCCAGCCCTGGAACCAGGAATTCGTCGGCCGCCATGCCGTCCATCGGTTCGATGCGGGTGCTGTCGACCTCGTCGACGAGCACCCGCAGTCCGATCCCGGCCCGCTCGAAGATCTTGCCGACGCGCCGCGCGGTCTCCGTGATCTCGGCGCGACCCGGGTGCGCCACGAGCAGGATCTCCCGCTCGCGTTGCTGGGCGCCGCTGCTTCCCCCGCTCACTGTGGTCCCTCCTGCACCGCGGTGCGGATCAACTCTTCTACCGACTCGACCTGTACATCATCCGTCCCGGGTGTGACATCCGCGCGGAGCCACAGGAAGTATTCGACGTTCCCCGACGGTCCCGGCAGTGGACTGGCCACCGCACCGACGGTACGCAGTCCCAGCGACGCCGCCGTCTTCGCGACGTCCAGGACCGCGGCGACGCGCAACTCCGGGTCACGCACCACCCCACCAGAGCCCACGTGATCCTTGCCGACCTCGAATTGCGGCTTCACCATCGGTATCAGGTCTGCGCCCTCGGCCACGCAGGCGACGAACGCCGGGAGCACGAGTTTCAGGGAGATGAACGACAGGTCCGCGACCACCAGGTCGACCCGGCCGCCGATCTGCTCGGCATCGATGGATCGCACGTTGGTGCGGTCCACGACGTGCACGCGGTCGTCGGACTGCAGGCGCCACACCAACTGTCCGTACCCGACGTCCACCGCCACGACCTCCCGCGCGCCGTGGTGCAGCAGCACGTCGGTGAAGCCGCCGGTCGATGCGCCGGCGTCAAGACAGCGCTTGCCGTCGACTTCGAGTCCGCGGGGGCCGAACGCCTCGAGCGCACCGACGAGTTTGTGCGCGCCGCGGGATGCCCAGGACACTTCGTTGTCGACCTCGACCACCCGCAGCGGCGTTCCCGCTTCGATGGCGGTGGCCGGTTTGGTCGCTGCCGCACCCGAGATCAGCACTCGGCCGGAGGCGATGAGTTCTTGCGCGTGTTCTCGGGACCGGGCCAGTCCCCGCCGAACGAGTTCGGCATCCACCCGTGCTCGACGGGCCACGTCAGATCTTGTCCACGGTGGCCAGGGCCTCCACCAGCACGTCGTGCGCCTTCTCGAGAAGATGGGCTTTGCGTGGGATGACCCCGACGCCGTGCTCGTCGTCGGGATCAGGTTCGACGGCTCCGAGCCGCGACAACAATCCGTCGACCTCCGTGTGGATCTTCTCGGGGTCGACACTCTGAGGAGGCCCAGGTAGATGGGCTCCCGGGCGCGGTATTGGCGTGCTCATCGGGCACAACGCTAGTCCATCGCGTTCCGATACGCATACAGCGAATCGCGTGACGAACAACGCGGGTCCGGTGGGGTTCAGGCACCCCAGCCGGAGACGACTGCGCTCACCGCGGGCGTCGTCGACGTGATCCGCGCGAAGTCGGGGAATTTCCATGCACCGACGGCCACGGCCCGCAGCAACGCGGCCGAATCCACCGGTTCACCGGAATCCGCGGCTGGTTCGATCACCAGATCGGTGCCGTCGAACTCGACCGACCACCGGCTGTCCTCCCCGACGAGCGACTCGTCGGCGGGCCGGTTGAGCGCGTCCAGTTCGGATGCCAGGTACGTGGGGCGCTGCTCCGGGACGGCACGCAGCACGTCGATCGCAGTGCTCACTCCGGTGAGCACCAGCAGCGACTCGAGACCGACGTTGTTGGCGCCTTCGATGTCGGTGTCCAGCCTGTCGCCGACGACGAGGGGCCGCACACAACCGCTGCGGCGCATCGCATCTTCCATCAGCGGCGCGGCCGGCTTACCCGCCACGAGTGGTTCGCGGGACGTCGCCGCGCGCAGGGCCGCGACCATCGAGCCGTTGCCGAGCACGAGACCCCGCTCGGTGGGGAGGGTCGAGTCCAGGTTCGCCGCCACCCAGACGGCACCCGCACGGATCGCGAGGGTCGCCTCGGCGAGGATCGCCCAGTCCGTGGTCGGCGAATGTCCCTGGACGACAGCGGCGGGTGCGTCCTCGAACGAACGCACCGGACGCAGTCCGACGTTGCGCACCTCGTCCGCGAGCGCATCCGTGCCCACAACGAGCACCGCCGAGTCGAGTGCGACGTTCTCCGCGAGCAGCCTGGCCGCGGACTGCGAACTCGTCACCACCGTCGACTCGCCGGCGTCGAAACCGAGTTCGGTCAGGTGTTCCGCGACGTCACCCGGACTGCGACTGGCGTTGTTGGTCACGTAGTAGCAGGACTGCGTCCCGGCAGCCAAAGCCTCACGCGCACCGGGGATTTCCTGCGGCCCCTGGTACAGGGTGCCGTCGAGGTCGAGCAGCAGTGCGTCGTAATTGTCGCGCAGCGTCGTCACTGATCGTCTCCGGTCAGCTCGGCCACACGCTCCTCCGCATCGGTGTCACCCTCGAGATCCGCGGCGGCGGAGTTGAGGAACCACTTGAGTCCATCCTCGATACGACCGGCCGCAACCAGGGCATCCGCGTACGCATAAAACAGGCGAGCGGCACCGGGACCGGTCCGCGCGGCATCGAGATCGGGAGTCTGCAGCGTGACGACGGCCTGATCGAACTGTCCGAGATCCATGCGCGCACCGGCGACCACCATGCGCAGCTCGGCAGCTTCGTCACCCGAGAGTGCAGCGGCTTCCTCGCTTCGGCCGAGTTCGATCGCACGCTCCGGGCGACCGAGTCCACGTTCGCAATCCGCCATCACCGCGAGCAGTCCGGGACCGCCTGCCATGCGACGAGCAGCGCGCAACTCCGACAGGGCTTCCGCCCATTCGCCGGCGTGGTATGCGGTGATACCCGCAGCCTCACGGACGATGGCGATGCGACCCGCACGCTGACGCGCGGCCCGGGCATGTGCGAGTGCGAGGCGCGGATCGTCGTCGACCAGCTTGCCGGCCATCACCAGGTGACGCGCAACCGTGTTCGCGTTCGTCTTGTCCAAGCTCAGCAGGTCTCGGCGGACGGCCGGATCGAGTTCGCCTGCCTCGACGTTCTCGGGCAGATCCGGTTCGTCCGGACGGGCCTGCTGCCGCTGCGGACGGTCACCTTCACGTCCGCGAGGCGCGAAGCCGCCCTCACCGCCACGACGGGGTCCGCCACCACGACGATCGCCCCCTGCGCCGCCACGGTTGTCGCGCGAATCGCGACGGGGACCGCCGGACGAGCCACCACGACCGGAACCGCCGGCGCCGCCACGATTACCACCGGAGGCACCGCCACGGTTAGCACCGGAGGCACCGCCTCGGTCACTACTCGAGGCACCGCCTCCGCGGAAGGACCGACGTCCGTCGTCACTCTCCGACACAGTCATTCCTTTCACACAAACCACGAAAGGGGACCCAGTATATTGGGTCCCCTTTCGGTAACGGATGTTCGGCGGTGTCCTACTCTCCCACACCCTGTCGGGTGCAGTACCATCGGCGCTGGAGGGCTTAGCTTCCGGGTTCGGAATGGGACCGGGCGTTTCCCCTCCGCTATGGCCGCCGTAACTCTATGAAACTGTCACACGGAACATCAGCGAAGACACAACCCCATCGTTTGGATCGATGATGGGTGTGGTTCTTCTTCTTCAGTTCTGAAACGTGTGTGTTGTTTCAGATACTGCACAGTGGACGCGTAGCTTCTTTGTGGTAAGTCCTCGGCCTATTAGTACCAGTCACCTGCACCAGTTACCTGGCTTCCAGTTCTGGCCTATCAACCCGGTGGTCTGCCGGGGGCCTTACCCCCTCGAGGGGGTGAGAAACCTCATCTTGGAACAGGCTTCCCGCTTAGATGCTTTCAGCGGTTATCCCTTCCGAACGTAGCTAACCAGCGGTGCTCCTGGTGGAACAACTGGCACACCAGAGGTTCGTCCGTCCCGGTCCTCTCGTACTAGGGACAGCCTTCCTCAAGTTTCTAACGCGCGCGGCGGATAGAGACCGAACTGTCTCACGACGTTCTAAACCCAGCTCGCGTGCCGCTTTAATGGGCGAACAGCCCAACCCTTGGGACCTACTCCAGCCCCAGGATGCGACGAGCCGACATCGAGGTGCCAAACCATCCCGTCGATATGGACTCTTGGGGAAGATCAGCCTGTTATCCCCGGGGTACCTTTTATCCGTTGAGCGACACCGCTTCCACTTGCCGGTGCCGGATCACTAGTCCCGACTTTCGTCCCTGCTCGACCTGTCAGTCTCACAGTCAAGCTCCCTTGTGCACTTGCACTCGACACCTGATTGCCAACCAGGCTGAGGGAACCTTTGGGCGCCTCCGTTACATTTTGGGAGGCAACCGCCCCAGTTAAACTACCCACCAGGCACTGTCCCTGAACCAGATCATGGTCCGAGGTTAGAGGTCCAATACGATCAGAGTGGTATTTCAACAACGACTCCACACTCACTGGCGTGAGCGCTTCACAGTCTCCCACCTATCCTACACAAACCGAACCGAACACCAATACCAAGCTGTAGTGAAGGTCCCGGGGTCTTTTCGTCCTGCCGCGCGTAACGAGCATCTTTACTCGTAATGCAATTTCGCCGAGTCTATGGTTGAGACAGCTGAGAAGTCGTTACGCCATTCGTGCAGGTCGGAACTTACCCGACAAGGAATTTCGCTACCTTAGGATGGTTATAGTTACCACCGCCGTTTACTGGGGCTTAAATTCTCAGCTTCGCCACAAGTGGCTAACCGGTCCTCTTAACCTTCCAGCACCGGGCAGGCGTCAGTCCGTATACATCGTCTTACGACTTCGCACGGACCTGTGTTTTTAGTAAACAGTCGCTTCTCACTGGTCTCTGCGGCCCCACCCAGCTCACACTGCAAGAGTGATCACCAAACGAGGCCCCCCTTCTCCCGAAGTTACGGGGGCATTTTGCCGAGTTCCTTAACCATAGTTATCTCGATCGCCTTAGTATTCTCTACCTGACCACCTGTGTCGGTTTGGGGTACGGGCCGTGTGAAAGCTCGCTAGAGGCTTTTCTCGGC
>NZ_NHML01000025.1:0-52084 GCF_002165735.1 Rhodococcus sp. NCIMB 12038 | reverse complement strand
GGGCGAGTCGCTTCGCTCCCCGCCAGGGAGCCGCTGCGCGGCTCGCGGTGGGTCCATTTCCGTTGCCGTCGATCGAGTCGCTTCGCTCCTCTGAGTTTCCGAAATCAGGCTATCGCCTGCACTTTTCGTCGTCATGTTCCAACCGGTCCCCCGCACCCCAACGACGCCTGGGAGGCTGTTGGGCGCGCCCGACCCGCCTCTCACTCGACTTCTCGCTCCGCTCGATGTCATACCCACGTCGTACCACCCATTTCCCATTCTATCCAAACATCAAAAGATCATAAAACAGCTAGATCTATTATTTACCAAGGCATTACACACCTTACAATATAAGATTCGTGCATAAATCTTGTAAATGCATATTTATCAAGTAATTTCCCAAACCTACTGTAGATCAACATCTTTAAAATCCACTCATCTGAACGCGACAAGAAACCCCCACGCGCCCGCCGACACCCCGACGCCGGAACTCCCCCGATAAGGTCGCCGGCACCCCCACATCACAAACCGGGAACACGACATCACAACAAGTCACAACACCATCACGCCCCCCACATAGCACACGGCCAGCACCCCGGAAGTCGGGTGCGGGCCGCGCACGGAGGGTCGCGATCAACACCTTGAGGTCCACCCAGAACCGATCATCGCGACCCTCCACATAACCCCCGCCCGGCGGATCCTCGAGCAGCCCAAGCATCAGCTCACGAGCCGCACAACAAGCACCGCCGAGCATCCCATCCCGGTGCACCTTCCAGTCCCACCCCGCACCCGCATCAACACAGTAACGCCCAGTGAAATCCGCAGCCCCTTCCCGGACTCCACGGGTGTCACCTTCCCAAGTCAGCGCGTCCGCCCCAGGCCGCGGTTCTTACCGTCCATCCCGCACCCAGGACGCTCGTATGGAGCTGTCCGAGTGTCACATACGAGGTCATTCCGGGACCTTCACAAGGATCTGCAGGTAGGCACCCGCGGCATCGGTTACAGCTGCTCCGAGGTGCGTCTGCCGATCGTGATGCTCAGCGCGTCGAGTTCGGCGAGCATGGCGGTGGCGGCCCAGATCTGGTTGCGCTTGCGCTCGGACAGCACCTCGAGCACCCCGGCCTGCGACCATCGCGATCAACGGCCGCGAAGGAGTTGCCGGAGCTCACCGGGACCAGCTCCACCGAACCGTCAGGCTGCAGCATCTTCATCCGCCGGCCGATCGCGGTGGTGCCGATCAACTCCCCGCGGTGCGAGATCGGGGACCTG
The DNA here is from genome assembly GCF_002165735.1 of Rhodococcus sp. NCIMB 12038. Lineage (NCBI taxonomy): Bacteria > Bacillati > Actinomycetota > Actinomycetes > Mycobacteriales > Nocardiaceae > Rhodococcus > Rhodococcus sp. NCIMB 12038. The sequence goes on along the minus strand of NZ_NHML01000025.1, from coordinate 50,836 downwards.
GCGGCCATCTCGATCTCCCACACCTCGTTCGCAGTGCGGTAGTTGTCGCGCTCGTCGCGGAGTTGGTCGACGCGCCTCCTAATTTGCATATTTTCACTGTGTAGCAGGGATTTTCGGACTGTGACGCCCGTCGCGAACTGGAGTTGCACGTGAATACGGGAGTGCGGTTCGAGTACCCACTTGTCCTCAAGTCCCAATCGCGCATCAGATACGCCGACACTGATTCCTCTAGTAGTGGGCACCGCACGCGAGTGCAGGTTCGGCCTGCGACATATACACCTCCGGGTCGGCACGGACCGTGCCACACCGCTACCCCGGACGTGTTGCGACACTCGGTGGGATGGTCGGCTCGACTGGCTACCCGGCTCTAGTGCAGGCGTTCCGCCGCATCAAGGGACGTTGATGATCCATCACCCGGAGTGGTCGCCACCCGAGTGGAGCGCCCTGCACAGCCAGGAATAGCCGATTCGCTCCTGTTCCAACCGCACCGCAGTTCCCAGTACGTCCTCGACCAAGTCTCGGTACAGCGCAGATTCCTCGGCACGAAGATGCTCGAGGTGAGCATTGATTGGTGTCGGCTCCTGGATCCAGCGGGTTTCGTGCTTGAGCAGCGTGGTGCGGTCCATCAGCAGCGACTCGACGTGCGGGAAGCGGGCCCGGAGTCGATCGAGGATCGCGAACCCATGGGTGTCGATGTCTCCCCAGTAGACCACCTGGACGTGCTCGAGCCAGGACAGCGCGGTCAACGACGACAGTGCGTACCCGCTGCCGAAGATCACCATGCCGGTCGAGTTCTCGGGGAACGCGAGATAGGTGATCTCGTTCTCGATGATGAAAACCCGATCCACCGCGGGTGCCAGGTTCGCCAATTCGGTGACGCGGACCGTGGCCTCGCTCAGACCTGCGGGAAACGGAGTGGTCGCACCGAGCAGCCGAAAACGCACATAAGCGGGCTTCGTACGAAAGTAATAGCGCCGCACGAAGTCCGAGGCGGGACGGGACCGATCGATCCGGTGTTCGGGCAGTACGGCGTCGAGGAGTTCGGCGAGGATCTGGCGGTGTGTCTCGATGAACTTGGTGTCCACACCGGGCGCATCGACCTGCCTCAGATAGACGCCCCTATCGCCACACCCGCGAATCCATTCGACGGCGGCGAGCAGCGCATTCCAGTCGTGTTCGTGGACAAGGACCTTCCGCGGGTGCGCGACTGCCCAGTCGGACAGTCCCAATCCGGCGGCGTCGATCCGGTTGCGTAGCGCGTCGAAGGTGCGGACCTGAGTGTCGACCCCGAGCAGCGCCCACAGCGACTGGTGATCGTCGATCCACACCCGGTGCGGAATCGAGTTGGCTCCGACCGACCGGCCCCCGATGGTTTTGAACTCCAGCCGGAACGCCGTCGAGCGGGCCCGGTGGGAGGTCCACGTCTGCGCCCAGTCCTGCACCTCGCCATAGCGCGCACCCAGGTCCACGGCTGACGGTCCGCGCAGCACGATGCCGATCGGATCGAGTGGCTCCGCGCGGGCGTGGGCGGACAGGTAGATTCCCGTGTTCCAGCGCTTGGTCAGGGTCGCGCTGACCTCGCGAGGAGTCGACCAGCCTCGGGCACCGGTCATGCCGACGCGCCGGGGGTGGCCTCCACGCGCACGAGTCCACGCAGCCGCTGCTGCTCGCGGTACTGCTCGATGGTCAGACTCTGGAGCCGGGAATTGTTGCCGTCCGGATTGTCCACGAACCCGACCGACGACACGTACGGCTCAATGACGTGAATCTTCTGCAGCGGCGTCACGATCAGCAATTGCAGCCCGAGGGTGCGGAATAGCTCCAGCGCGAACTTTGTGGAGTCGTCCGAGCCGCGACCGAAAGCCTCGTCGATCACTGCGAATCGGAACGTCTTGGACCGGGTGGCGCCCCATTCGAGCTTGAACTGGTACGCGAGGGACGCCGCCAGGATCGTATACGCCAGCTTCTCCTTTTGCCCGCCCGACTTGCCGCCGGAGTCGGTGTAGTTCTCGTGCTCGGTGTCGTCCTCGCGCCACCGCTCGGAGGCGGAGAACATGAACCAGTTCCGCACATCGGTGACGCGCCTGGCCCAGGCCCGGTCCGATTCGGTCTGCCCCTCGCGGCCCTTGAATCGCTCGATGAGCTGCTTCACCTGAAGGAACTTGGCCTCCGAGTACTGCTCGGAGTTGCCGCCGCCGATCGAACTGTCTGTGCACTCGCGCAGATCGGTAATGAACTCGCGGATTTCGGTGTTGGGGGTGCGCGCCCCCTCGAGTCGGATGTATCGGCCCGGGTTGTAGTTGATGCCGACCAGCGATTCGTTGATCCGATCGATGCGTTCGCGGATCAGGTCGACCTGTCTGTTCAGCTGGGAATGGAATCCGGCCACGTCGCGGATGGTGTTGGTGTTCAGGTACTCCTTAAAGTCGGTCTCGAACCGTGGCAGGTCGTCCCCGACTAGCCGGCGGTGCAGTTCCCGGTATTCGGCAGCGGAGGCGACGTTGTCGTCCATCTCCGCGGTCTCGGCGGGGTACTTTTTGCGGAAATTCCCCATCTGGACCACGATCCGGTTCGCTACGGTTGCGCTCTTGGTAGCGAGCTTGTCGATGGACTCGGTCAGTGCCCGGTTGACTTCCAACTCCCGGGCGTCGCACCGGTCGGGCTCGGTGGGGACTGTGGATCCCAGGCGCCGGTCTATCGCGTCGAACTCGGCCCGTGCGGCCCCACACGGCTCCTCGCGGAGCACCGTGCGCGTCGCATCGGTTTCCGCGCGCGCGCTGTTACGAGAGGCTTCCAAGCGGCCGAGTTCCTTCTGAAGCCCGTCCCGGCGTGCGTCGGCCTCGGCGATCGCCCGCCCTGTGTCGTCGAGTTCGCGCCCGATCCGCTCCAGCTCGCGCGACGAGGCCTCGAGCTCCGCCTTCTCCCGTTCGAGTGTGGCGATTCGGTTCACCATCGACTCCCAGTCGATGTCTTTGAACTGGTCGATCTCGAGCAGCTTGTCCAGCGCGCGCCGCCGGTGGGTGGTGGAATCGAGTGCGGCCTGCAGCTGGGTGCGGTTCTCGGCGAGACTCTGGGTGCGGGTCGCGACGGCCTGTGCCCGGGTGAGTAGTGCATCGATCTTCTGGTCGTTGGTCCATCCGAGAATGTAGGAGCTGCGGTCGTCGATCCGGGTGGTGTCGTTCTTCTCGTGCCGCCCACCGGTGGTGCGGATCTGTCCGGATCGGGTGATGGCCTTGTCGGCACGCCGGAACTCGTCCATCGAATCCACGCACAGGAGGTCGGCTCGTTTGGCGAGTTCCCGCTCGAGCCAGTTGTAGAACGGTCCGTCCTTTATCTCGATCTTGTGCAGCAGCAGGTTCGGTGCGGAGCGGTCGCCGCGAGGACCGACCGCAACGGTGGCCGGGACCCGGTAGTACACCACCCGGGTGCCGAGGTGGTGCGCATCGATCCAATCCGAGACACGCCGATAGTGCTCCTGCGAGACCAGCAGCGAGAGGCCGAATCCGCGCAACAGCCGTTCGGCCGCACCCGCCCAACGGTCCTCCTCGGGGCGGACCTGGATCAACTCGCCGGCGAACGGTATGTCGTTCTCGTCGATACCCAGGGCGGTGCAGAGGGATTCACGGAGCGTGAGATTGCGGGCCGGGATATTGCTGCGGCGTTCCCGCAGGCTCACCAGCTCGGTGTTGAGCTCGGCGGATGCCCGCTCGAGATCCCTTTGCTCGAAACGGATCTCGGTGATCCGGTTCTGCTGATCGGACAGCGACTGCTCGAGCGCCTGAACACAGGTGCCGGCACGCTCGCGCTGGGCCGCGAACTGCTCGGCGCCTCGCACCGGATCCAGGCCGGCCGCGCCCGCGAGTTGGGCATAGCGGGCCTGCCGGTCGCGGCGCTCGTCGCGCGCATGGGACGCCTCGAGCACGTCCCGCTCGAGTTGCGCCAGCCGATCCCCGCCGTGGCCGGCGCGCTCGAGCCTGAGTCGGTTCTCGTTGTCGCGCAGTTCGGCCAGCTCGTGTGTGGTGGCCTGCAGCCGATCGGTGGCCGTCGTGATGGCGGCGTCGAGTTCGCCGATCCGGGCGGTCAGCAGTCCGGATTTGTGCTCGGCGAAGTAATAGCGCAGTGCGGACCGCTGCGCGGCGAGCGCCGCGGTCTGTTCCGTGAGTTCCTCGTGGGTGCCGCACTCGGCGAGGATCGGTTCGATGTCGGCAAGCTGTTCGCGGGCGCGCCGGACCGCGTCGTGCGCCTTGGTGAGGTCGTCGAAGTGGGCCACCAGCTTCGCCGTCCACGCCGCCGAATCGAAGGGTTCGAGCATGTGGCTTCGCACGAAGTCATTGAGATTGCCGACCGCTTTCATCGACACGGTCTGGTGGAACAGATCCAGTGCCTGCTCGGACTCGATGCCCAGCTGGCGCCGGAAGTCCCGGCTGTACTCGGGGAAGTGCTCATGCAGCCGGGCGCCGGACCGGCGGAGCTTCTTTTTCAGGCCGACGATGTCACTGCCGAAGTCGGCGAAGTGCGCCGCGATGGTCAGGTCGGCATCGGCGGTGACGAAGAAGCGGTCGGGCTGGCCGGTGTTGCCGTTCTTGATCCAGAACACCTGTGCCAGCGTGACCTCGGAGTTATAGCCACGGTTGCGGAACACCCCGAGGATCACCGAATAGGTCCCGGCGGAGCGGATCCCGACCGGGCGGGAGGTGCCGGTGGTCTCGCTGCGCTCGGACTTGTAATAGCCGAGCACATAGGAGCGCAGGCTCCGCTCGCGGGTATCGGCGCCGGCGGCCTTGTTGTAGGAGATGCGGTGCGCCGGCATCAGCAACGTGGTGACGGCGTCGACCATGGTCGACTTGCCCGAGCCGATATCGCCGGTGAGCAATCCGTTGTGGCCGTCGAGGTTCAGCGCCCACATTCGCCGGTCGAATGTGCCCCAGTTGTACACCTCGAGGCGCTCGAGCCGGTATCCGGAACGCGAGTCCGCCCCTGGATTCGCCAACTCGGTGGTGCTGAACAGCCCGGCCACTACTTGTCCTCCTCGAACTGGGCGGCGTATTCGGACAGTCGCTGGTCGAACTCCGACAACCACTGTCCGTCGATGAAAGCCTTCAGGATCCGGCGCACCTCGTAGAGGCCCGCCTGACCGCTGACCTTACGCAGGAATCCGAGGTCCACCACCTTCGTGATGGTCATGTCGATCTGATCGACGATACGGGCCTCGTTGCTGGTGGACGGCAGGAAGACCCTCACGGTCTCGGCGATCTGCTCGCGAGTCAAGATCAGCCGGGTGTCGGCGTTGTTCGCGTCGAACTCGGCGAGCTTCTTGCGGAGCAGGGCCAGCAACAGACTCGTGTGGAACGGCAACGCGCGCCGGGCCACGAGTCGGGGTACGTGCCGCTCGTCGTCCTCGGCATCGGGTTTTGAGCGCAGGAAGGCGTACCCCTCGGCCTCGTCGACCACCACGATCAGGTTCATCGTCGCCACGTAATCGCGGACCTGAGGAAGGAGTGCCTGCAGATGCGCCCACGGCTTCTCGTGGCTGTCGCGGTAGACGACACCCTTCATCAGATGGGTGACCACGAGAGGCAGATCGAGCTGATCGCGAGGGATGGTCCCGGTGTTCATCAGGTGCCTCCAGTCGTTGGGGTGGTGCGCACAAAGGTCACCCGAGGCAGGGTGGCCACCTTGACGGCGCCGGTGTCGTCCGTCCACGTCAGCCGATCCTCGGCGGACTCGTCGAACACCGCGCGGAACGTGTCGTCGGAGAGCGAGAGGTAGGTCACCAGCTCCGCCAAGCCCTGCTGCAGCGGCGCCGCGGCGACGATCTGCGCCAGCCCGATCTGTCGGGTCGCCTGCAGCGCCCGGCGCACCGAGTGCGAAAGCCGGATGGGATCGACGTACACCTGCTCGAACAGTGGCGTGGCCTCGAAGTCATCCTCGCCGGAGATGACGTCGCCGCTGTCGAGCACGGTGGGTGTGGACGGCGCGTAGAGGGGGCGTTCCATGGGTAGGGAGACGGCCGGCGCGGTGGCGTCGAGATCCATCGTGAGTGCACTGCCGGACCGGTCCCGCAGTGCCAGCGAGTGCGATTCGATGCTGCGCAGGATGTCCATCACGCGCCGGTTCTCCAGCCACACCTGGTCGTCGAGAAACCGGCGCAGCTGTTCCGAGAGCTGGCGAACCGTGGCCTGAGTGCGCTCCCCCGCGTCGAGCCAGTCGTGGTGGATGTGTCGCAGTCGCGGATCGGTGTCGGTGATCGCCGCGAGGCACTGCACACGCTCGAGCAGGTCGGCGAGCTCGGTCTGCTTCTGGTGTGAGAGCAGGAAGTCGTAGAAAGCCTGGAAGCTCTTGCCCTGGTCCGAGTCGGCGATGGTGCTGCGATCGCCGAGCACCTCGTCCAGCAGTTCCCCTTTGGCGCCGTCCCAGGCGGCGATACGCTCTCGCATGTCTCGGTCGAGGGCCCGGAAGTTGGCCTCCACCTCGCGGAAGTCGGACAAGAGTTCCCGGGCGGTACCGGCGAACTGCTGATAGCGGTCCCGCTGGGCCGCGGCGTCGAGTACGGCGACGTTGCCGCGCTCGACCTCGGCGATATCGGCGTCGATCTCCGCGCGGCGCCGGTGTAATTCGGCGAGGCGGACCTCGGTGCTGGTCTCGGTGCCGAACACCATCTGCCGAAGCAGCTCGAAGACAGTGTTGAGGCGGGACTCAGTGCCGATAAACGAGCGGGCCTGCAGACTCCGCACCCAGGTCACGGCCTTCTCCACGGCCGGTGTCGCGTCGAAGTGCGGTTCGTCGGAGTCGGGCGGATAGTATTTGCGCAGCCAGCCGGCCTCGGGTGCGGCCCAGTCGTCGAGATAGGCGCGCGCCGACTTGGGGAAGGTGCCCGCGCCGAGCCGCTCGTTCAGAGCGTAAAGCTCGTCGTCGAGTCCGGTGATCAGTGCGGTCCGGGAGATCTCCCGGACGTTCTCGTCCACGAAGACCCTGCCGAGAAAACCGACGACAAGTGCGGCGTTGTCCGCGCGCAGCAGCCGCCACGCGGCACTGTGCGCGCGCAGCGCCGCCACCTCGTCGAAGTTCACGGTGCACATGGTAGGAGCTGGCACCGACACGGTATGGTGCCCGCTCTGTTCGACGACGATATTGCCCATCGATTCGGGAGCTGTCGGCCCCGCTGAGCCAAGAACTGATGGCCTTCGATATCTGTGGACGCCGGACCTCGGGAAACTCAAGGTCCCGGACGCTGTCCGCGACCGACGGCCGTGACGGCGGCTGAAAACGGCGCCCGGATCGCCGCGACGCCGTCGCCGCAGGCCTGCCGGTGTCATACTGCTCTACCAACGCAACGGCATCATCACTGCGACCCGGCGCGGGTGTCCGCCTGCGCGGTGGGCAGCGCCCCGGGGTGCTTGTGCAATTCGAGAATTAATCCTTGCGCCGTAGCCACTTTCAGCAGCCACCACGGTCATGATGTCATCGACCAAGCCGCCCGCATTGAGCCACGTGTTCCCGAGATCCGCTCGGCGACCAACGACGAGAGGTCCCGACGGCACATCGTTCCGGTCCCGTCCGTGATGGCGCGGGCCGCCCCACGGACGTAGACCCATTCACGGTCGGGGCATACGTCGAGCACACTGCCTCGCGACCAGAGCGAAGGTATCGATCACGCGCCGGAAAGTTCGTCGTCGAGCACATACCCGTCCACCGCGCGACCACCCATCTCCGACAAACCGAACCGGGCCGCCGCCCCTGAACATGGTTCATGGCACTGGCACTTGGCCGCCAGGTACCCGCCGGTGACAAGAGTGTTCAGCCTCATCGCCCCCCATCCACACATCCGAGGCACCTGCGCACGTCGGCGGGCAAAGAAACGCCACCTGGTCCGCACTCGCCCGGCGGAGCCGATGCCTCAGTCGACGGAGACGGCGAAATCCAATCCATCCCTACACCAGACAACATCGCCCACGCTGCCCACGCCACCTCCCCATGCCGCGGACGGCTCAGGACAATAGCGGTGATGCCGGGTTAGAACTGCGACAACACCGCTTGTACTTTCTACCTCGTGTGACTGACGCACACCCACCGCTGACATCGGCTGGTTGCGACGGGTGTGCCGCGCTGGAGTGGCCGCACCACGGGTAGATCGTTACGTGGCTGTGTCAGGCTGGTGCTTCTTCCGCGGCCACAATTCCCAACGGTTGGCCCGACCACGGCGCACTTCAGCGTCCGGAAATTCCTGCCGCAACTCCTCTAGCCGCGCAATAACATCGGTGATCGGTAGACCCGACGCAATGATCGCCAGGGGCTGAGAGGCCTGTGCCGGTTCGGTGACTGGCCGCTCGCGTTGCGCAGCTCTCTCTATTATTGTGCGCACCTTCTCCATCTTCGCTGCCCATCCAGGCCACGCCGGACAGGGACCCGCCGTCTGTCGGGCCACCCATCCGTGGTCAGCCGCGGGTGTAGCACATTCCGAGCACATGTCGTCAACCGCCAGTCGCGGAATGGCCAGTAGCGCCTCCAGCTCTCCGGTGGCATCGGCGAGCAGCTGGCGACACTCGATGCGTCGCGACTTATCTTGAGCTGCTTTCAGGTTCGCGCTTAGGTCCGCCAGCTGCGCACGCAGTTCACGAACTCGTGTCGTACGGTGGATTGAGTACAGACAGAGCGTGATCTCCCGTCGGTCGCGCGGAAGTCGACCGTGCGCGTCAACAACCGTCTCGGGGTCACCGACCGTCGCTTCCAACATCGCAATCTGTCCTTCGATCTCCCCGACCTCGTTCTCGAGTGCCGCAATGCGCTCTGCGCTCCTGCCTGTCGGAATGGCCGGAGAGCTGGCCTTGTCACGAAGCCCGCTTAGCTCCGCCTGCTCGTGTTGCAGACACGACTGCAGTTCAATCAGATGTAGCCGCGACTGTGCCCGGTCGGGGTCGTAGTGCGAGCGTTCCCGCTCAAATCGCTGCCGCCTCGCATCGAGCTTCTGGCGGACGTCTTCGTCGTCGTGCTTCCACCGAGCTTCGCACTCGGCTTCGGTCAGTTGACGGTGGCCGGGTTCAGCTCGCTGCCATTCGCCCATGATCTGGAGGGCCTGCTCCCATTCGTTCGCCCGGTCGTCACGAACCCACGGGTTCCAATGTATTTCTGCGGCGATCGCTCGAAAAGTGGCTCGGGCTTCGATGAAGTCCTCGGGAATCGACGATGTCCCTGGGCGAGGCTTCCACAGCATTCCGTCATGCCGAAGCACGCCTCCGGAATTGCGGAAACTGGTGTTTGCAGTCATGACTGGCAGCATGCCGCATTTGGCCAACGCTGTGGCGTGTGCTGCAATATATCGCTAACGCGCTCTATAATCCGGTCATCGCCGCGTGCACTTCTTGGACAGCACCCTACGTACCTTCGTTTCGAGGGTTCCGCCTCGACCTTTGTGCAACAGCGCTTGCGGAGACGCGCATCGCCGGCGAAGAAATAGGGAGGGCGAGCGAAGCGAATCCTCGTCAATGGAGATCAGGCGGCCGTCATCTGGTTTGTCGTCGTAGCGCCAGAGGGGCAGCAGCTAGTCCGAGGTCGGTCCGTGCGTCATCTCGTATCTATCCGCCGTGAGATCCACAGCCCGTGCGTGAGGAGATGCTCAATCAGTTCACTGTCACCCATGTACTCGGCAATGTCCAGTAGGGACGACACCGTGACGCCCGTTCGCGGAGATCCAAACTGCCGCATCGCGTCCACAGGCCGAGGGCAGCCGAACCCAGGGAGCCTGCAAACGCCGCGTGTTCGACGGCATCGGAATGGTAGTCAAGACTCATGTGGCGATCTCGTCCTCTCCTGTCCCATCGGTTGGTTGTTGCCCTGCAGAGCAACGGACAAGCGGTATGGGCAGCGCTAGACAGGCTGTGCGTCCGGCGGCCCGAAGCGAGCCGTGACGCCGAGCGCGCGATGGAGGGGCTCGACCAACTGCTGAATTACTCGCGCGGGCCGTTCGGCGATGTCCCGAAGCGGCGCGACTGTGCCCCGTATGTACTGGTCATCGCTATAGATGTAACCGGAACTCTGGTCGCGTACCTCACGAAAGTAGGCCCGAAGACCCGCAAGGCCCGTGGCCCCAACGCCAAGCCGCCAGTTGCCGTGGTAGCCCGATTCGGTCGCGAGCGACGTCACCAGAGCAAGGAGGCGGTGCAAATGAATGACCGGGGCATCCGCAAAGACGACCTGCTGCCCCGGTGTAATCGCGTCGCTCAGCCGACTCATGAACAGTCGGACTGCGCCATCCTCGTCGATCTCGATTTCCAGGGCATCCTCATCCTTCTGGTTCGGACGCAGCAGACGACCCGGTTCCAGACCAAAGGACGTCACCGCAATCCCGGCCGGCCGACGATCAAACTGGGAGAGCGCGCCCCAGTCCGGACTGGTTCCGGCGAGGTGGTGGAGCTGATCTTCGATCGCAGACGTCCTGGCGCCGTTGGTTAAACGCAGCACATGTTCCTGCCAACGTGGCGCGTTGGTGACCGGGGCCAAGAGGTCAGGTGCCCCGAGAACCGGCTCTGCGAGCAGAAACAGATGCGCCTGCTTCCGTACTCCTTCGGGGATCGGATCGCGGGTGAACTCCGCACGAATCCGTTCACCAATGTCACGCTCGTGGGTGCGACGTCGCTCATGCAGGCGCACCACTTCGGCGTCCGCCAGCTGGTACTTCGTTATATCGCGCCGGCCCCAGTAACGGCCATCAACCATGTGCGGCGCTTCCGGACTTGGCGGGACGTGCACTAGCAGGTAGCCGTACCCCGCAGGCGTTTCGCACGGAATCGACTGTGTCGCTATCGTGACAGGCGGGTCGGGAATCGATGCCGCGACCTGATCGATCCGTTCAGCGAGGCCATCAAGTAGCACCGGAACCGCGACACTGTCCTCGCCACGTTCGGCAACCCCGACGACGAACGTCCCACCGTCAACGGCGAACGACGCTAAGTCCCGAGCGAGTTCACGATTCTTGCTGCTACCCTTCGGGATTTCGGCTTTGAGATCTAGGTAGTGACTTTCGGTCAGCAATCCCTCCTCCATCGCCGCGACCAGCGACTTCTCGTCCTCAATTGGCAGGCGAGGGTTGTACCGCACGCGGTCATAGATGCTCACAACAGATCATTGTGCGGTACGGCACCGACACAACCTCATCTCGGACTAGTTCCTGCTTGCTGTCCACCGACCGGGACTGTCCGCCATCACCACCAGCGCCAAGCAGTTCCCTCCATCCGTCAAGCTCTCTCATAAGCGCTCGAATCAAGGCGGCCTGCTCTTCCCAGGTTGGCCGCCGGATCGTCGGCATGGCGAGCCGACTCCCAAGCGGATCGATCCGCCCCACATACTCGCAGCCCCAGCGGTACCACTCCGTGGCCGCTTCCCGCGCGTCTTCGTCTGCGCGTGAGTCGCGCTGTGCCGCCATCGCGCCGAGGTGGCCACGCTGCGCTTCCGCTGGTTGCCAGGCACAAACTTGTTCACGAAGCACTTCCGCTCGCACATTGTCAGCGTGCCGTTCGACCGCGAGCTCTTCGGCAGTCGCTCGACGGCGCGCCTCGTCGTCGCGGGCTCCCACTTCGGCATCGCGCCGTTCATCCTCACGCTGAGCAGCGGCCTCAATGCCTTCCATCGCCTCCGCAAGGTGATCTTCCACTCGGGTTGATAACGACTTCGTATCGGACCAGTCCCGGTGCCCGCCGCGAAAGCCTCGCTGTCGATGCGCAGCCGAAGCCGGTCGCCAGGAGCATTATCCCAACGTGGCGGTCGACTCCATGACCACTTCTTCTCTCGTTCGAGTTCGGCCGGGGTCGGGACGTGTGGTGTATAGGAATCGCGTTGCTACACACCCACGGCAAAGCAGTACTGGCCAACACAGATGACCAGCTGCCCGGGTTCGATGCTCCGCTGCTGGTACCTGCGATGGTCGGTATGCCCGGTTGGCTCGACGACGGTGTGCCCGCGCGCCTCTGCCTCGAGAGCGATTGATTGCAGGACGCGAACCATCCGCCTCCGGATTTCCGAGCTCGCACCGAGGCGCGTGTTATCACGAAGTTGCGCTACTACTGGATGCCATTGGCCAATCCGTTCGGCTACAACCAGGTCCCGCGGCGGCACCGTGTGCCAAGGTGGTAGCGGTCCGAACTGAAGTAGTAGGTGCCGGTATTAGAATTAGTCATACTCAGTCGCTGGCCCGCCGGCGCCATTCCCCGACGATTGATGATCGTCACGAGACTGCCATAGTTCGTCACGTCGTCCTTGACATTTCGCCGCAGAACACCACCCGCAGCGACGATGTCGTAAAGGAGTTGCCGAGTGGGCGTCAAACGTTGCGCTGAGCGGGGCGATCCGGATGGGTTGGCGACATCCGTCGTCGCGGGCAACGTGGCCTCCACACTCATGGGCAGCGTGCCGCCCGTCGGCTGAGGATGAGAGCGAAGGCCGCGGCGTTTCGCTGACTCGGGCACAGGTGTGGCCGACGGACGCCTCGAGTGAAGCCTCTTCGTGCGTCGATGGCTGGCTGGGTACGCGCCGTATGCAAGATAGTGTTGACCAGCATCCAGGGTCTGCGCGGTCCAGTGCCCGCCCTTGCGCGAGATCGTCACTAATCGACGGTTCTGCAGGGCAACAGTAACCGTCTTATGTCCGACATCTGGCCATTCGCGTTCAGGACAGCCTTGACCAATCCATCGCAGCACGTTGAGCTGCCGATCGTTTAACGGCGCATCGAGAGCGACCACGAAAGGAAGTTCAGCAGGCAAACGCCAAAGCGTCGGCCACGTGAACCGTCTGATAAGTGTTCGTGGTGGCTGCTGATCCAAAGCTGGAAGGAGTATGACGCGAAGACCCCGGGAACGGGCCGTTCGAATGTATCGGAACCGGACCGACGAGCACGGCGGATCGAAGTTCGCCGCTCGTCGCCACGTCGGCGAGTCGCTCGGCACCGCGCCGGCGACGCGGTGGAATTGGATTGACCGAAGAAGCCACCTCGCCCTTCCCAAATGTCATTCACACAAATGACATTCAAACAAGCGACATCGTCGCAAAAATGGCGATACTACGGGTATCACCTAGCTCGAACAATGCATACCGGGCTCAATCTCCCGTTGAATGGCAACTATCATCCCGGTATTGGATCACGCGCCCCGTCTTGGCCTGGGGTCGCCACGGGGAGGAATCAACTGATGCCACAGCCTTCGCCCAACACACCGCTCTGGGACGACAATCCCAGCGAAATAGATTTTCTGGGCTTCGACGCCGTCATACGCCCCGTCCTCGATGCGATCCAAACACCGAACCTCGATCCACTGACAGTCGGAATTCAAAGCCCCTGGGGCGGGGGCAAGTCGACAGCATTGAAATTACTCGCCGATGAACTCGCCCCAAACAGGCGATACGTAGTGGTTCGCACCGATCCGTGGCAGTACGACGACCACGACGACGTGCGGGGCACCCTCATCGCCGAAGTGCTCGACACCTTCCGCGAGCACTTCGACAACAACGCAGCCATCGTCAAGAAGGCCGACGAGCTACTCATGCGGGTGAGCTGGAGCCGAGTCACGATAGCCCTTGCGAAGGGGGCGCTGACTTCGGTATGGAATCCAGCGGAGCTGGTCAAAGCGTTCACCCCTCGGAAGCGTTCGTCACCCGAGTCGATGAGTGGCTTCAAGAGCGCATTCGGTGAACTCGTGGAGTACCTTCCTGATGTTGACCGAGTTGTCGTGATGGTGGACGATCTCGACCGATGCTTACCGAACGCTGTCATGGCGACTCTAGAGGCAATCAAGTTGTTTCTCGCGGTACCGAAGATGGTCTTCATTCTGGCCGCCGACCAGGACATGGTGAAGGACGCAATCGCGGCAAGCCTCAGCGCCACTAACCGAAGCGAGCGTTTTGCGGATCGGTACCTCGAGAAGATCGTTCAGATCCCCGTTTCCCTGCCGCGTCTGTCCGAAGACGAGGCTGAAGCGTACGTGGGTCTACTTCTTTCCCATCAGTACTGCCCGGAGCCTCAGCACTTGCCAGCATTGATCGACCATTGCGCAACTCGACGTCGAACTAACTCCCTGCCACTGCTCAGCGACTTCAACGCGCTACCGTGGGCGCCATCATCCGACCTGCTTGCATTGGCAGCTCAGCTAACCCAAGGCCTGTCCGCGGACACCCTCTCGAGCCCGCGACAGATCAAGCGTTTTCTCAATGCATATGGAATACGCAGCGCGGTCGCACGAGCCCGCGGCGTCACGATCGAGCCCGCCGTACTGATGAAGATTCTGCTGCTCGAGGACCAGCATCGGCAGAGCTTCGAAATCCTCGCCAGCGTGAGCGCACCCGACCACCGAAATTTCATTCGAGATTGGGAGGAGTGGGCGGTCTCCACCGATACGGAGGCGGCGCCACCCGACGGAATCGACAAGCGGACCCAGAACTGGGCACGATCCCAGCCCAGTCTCGCCGACGAAGATCTCAGCCCCTACCTGAGTCTGGCCGCGACATTGCTCAGCATTTCTGTCGGCGGCCAGACCACCGACCGCGCCGGCACACTGGTAAGCAGTCTACTCGGAGAGGGTGAAGCAGCCCGCGACGCAGCACTGACCCAACTCTCGTCCCTTCCTGTCCCTGAGCAGGAAAGCGCTTTTGACTACTTGGTTTCGTCGTCGCGTCGTCTCACCGACCTCGATCCGATGTTCACCTCAATTATTCGGTGGGCTGACCAATTACCCGCGCTCGTTCCGAAGGCCGTGCGGGCGATTCGCGATCACTGGCGGAACTTGACCCCTGGGGCCGTCGTCGAACTACAAAACAGTCAGACCGATGAACTACGGGACCTCGTGCGAGAGATTGCTAATGATTCGAGCATCGACCCAATGACCAGAGTGGCAGCAGAGATGGGGCCGAGTAGCTAATGGGCACCAGTGGAGCATACGGCGGCAGCGGTGCGCAGTCATGGGAGACCGTCAGGGAGGCGTGGGAGGTAGCACCAGAGCCCACAACTTGGGATGGAGACTCCGATTCGCCCGATCCGGGATTCGACTCGCTCGGTCAGGCGATCGCCACCGCCCTACTTCCCTCGACTTCTCCGAGTGTTGGAACAGTACCCGCCCTGAGCACCCTCATTAGTCGACTGGGAATACGAGGCTCGCGCGGCGCCGGAGGTGGCGCCGCCGCTGGGGGTGGTGGGGGTGGTGGGGCAGGAAGCAGTGGGTCCCCTCGCCAAGGCCGGCGGATGCTCAATCAAGCGGCTCGCGGTGGGGCGGCAATCGGCGCTGCAAGCGCTTACCAACGGCGCGATGCCGACGCCCTCAGCCGCTTTGGCGTAACACTGGACGAACTCGATGCACTGACACCCCGCAATCGATGCGCACGTTTGTTGGACATCGTCCTCGGCGACGCTGGACATCCTGATGACGCAGCACTACGGAAGGCAGCAGGCGAGCAGGTGAAGAAGATTATCTTAGCCGGGTCGGACGCGCCTGCACCCAGCGCCGGAGAATCCATCCGGTCCTTCGTCGGCGAGATGACCCTACAGTTGTCGCTGGTCGAATTGCGCAATCAGATCCTCGCGGGGGTTACAAGCCCTCAGGTAGCAACCCGCAAAGAACGCGGCTTGCGCCAGTGGATTACCGCGAAACTGCGCAACCTCGACCTCGCGGCGTACGGCAAAGTCACCGCGGTTACTTGCCATCAGGTCGCAGCCAACCTAACTCGCGACGCGCTCGTCCTCCTGGCGGCCCGATGATGACAACTCACCGATATTCCGTGCGCGGCAATGATTCTTCGACTCCTGCCATCCCACATGAAACGACACTGACCTGGCCGTCTCAGCCAGGTCGGACCGAGACCATCGCGTCCGATCTCGGATGGTGGCTTACCCCCTTGGCCACGCCACCGGACGCCGCCATCGATCTACTCAGGATTGCGGCCGGGGCCTACATCGCCGATCGTCTCACCCGTCGCGGACTCACGTTCAGTCGCGACATCTCTCTCAACGTCGAGCTAGCTGCCCCAGATACTTGGATAAGCGGGCCAGCCGATCAGATCTGCGATCTGTTGCACTGGCTTACCGGTGACAGCTGGTCGCTTGTCCTGACAAAAGACACCACCCCCCGACCGGCACCCATCCCAACGACTCACTCCAACATCGACTCTCACCCTGTTAGCCTGCTTAGCGGAGGCTTGGATTCGTTTCTCGGCGCCTTGAACATCTTGCCGGAAAATCCTGACACGATGTTCATCGGACACGCCGACGCTGCCAACGCCGTAGTCGCAGCGCAAAAGCATGTCGGCACCTTCCTAGCCGACGCCTTCACCCCGACACCTTCGTATACCCGGCTTCGGCTCGCTCAGCAAGGGCGTAAACGCGAAGCGTCCAGCCGTACCAGGTCACTTATGTTCCTCTCCCTCGCGGTCGCCGCGTCCACCCCGAGCCGTCGCGGAACACCCTCCAGCGTGTATGTGCCTGAGAATGGATATACCAGCATCAACCAACCCCTGCACGTCAACCGCGGCGGGGCCTTGTCTACACGATCGACGCATCCGACCACGATCTACCGCTTTAATGAACTGCTCAATTCGTTGGAAATCTCGGCATCGGTGACAAACCCATTCGTCCGAATGACAAAGGGGGAGGCCATGAAGCACGTCGCCCAGGGCATACCTCCAACCGCATGGGAGCGAACTGCCGCCGCAACCATTTCGTGCAGTAAGCTCGACGGTGCCCGAATTCCCGGAGGCAACGCCAACCTCAACTGTGGACTCTGCTACCCATGCATAGTCCGCCGAGCGACCTTCATTGCGTCGGGTATCACTGATAAGACCGCATACCTGTGTGAGACCTTGACTGGCACCTCCCGCACGGTGCTATTGGATCGCCGTGCCAGCGACATCGACGCCGTCCGATACGCGATATCGCGCGGAGTCGATCAAGATGCCGTCGATGCCGACACCTGGCCGCCCGACTACGACCTCGACGATGCCGCCGATCTAGTCCAACGCGGTCTCGATGAGATAGCCCAGGTGCCCCTGCCATGACCCGCGAACTACCTCCACTCGATTGCCACGCACACATCGCTCCCGATGTCACACCCACCCAAGTGCGCGCGCTCGAACCCGCGTGGGTTTTCGCAGTAACACGGTCTCTGGCTGAGAGTTCATACGTGGCCACTCGCCAAGATCTCAACCTGATTTGGGGTGTTGGCTGCCACCCGGCGTCGGCCTCAGCACGCAACACATTCGATGAGACCGAGTTTCGACGTCTCCTCCCAAACTTCGCCTTCATCGGTGAAATCGGGTTGGATCGACGGGCTGGTGCCATGGCGGACCAGAAGAAGATCCTGCGCACGATCCTCGGGGCTGCTCAAGAAGAACCTCTGCTCTTGTCGGTGCACAGCGCTGGCGCGACCAGCGCTGTGGTCAACGAACTCGCAGACAATCCGCACCCTGGGATCATCCTGCACTGGTTTCGCGGTACGACCAACGACCTAAGTCGCGCTGCCCCTTTCGACCCTTTCTTCTCGGTGAACGCAGCTATGACAGACGTCGAACTAGGAGCACTCGATCCAGCGCGTGTACTGACGGAAACCGACTTTCCTGCGCGGCGTACCAGTGCCCGCCGTCCCGGCCAAATCGCACCTATCGAACGGAAACTCGCCACTATATGGGGCCGCAACGTTTATGAAGTCAGATTCCAGGTGTGGACCAACCTGCGCGTACTGACCGCTCGAGCCGGTGTGCTGGACAAACTTCCCGACGCCCTGGCGGATCAGTTACTCGAAATCTAGGACTGTGTGGACAAATTCGGGCGCCCGAACCGGACTCCCAACGAAAGCCAAACCGGCCTCACCGAAAGTGCGGAGTTCCAGGACCCATCCTCGGAAGCCACGACCCTGAACTCTCTGCGCACCGCAGACACGTCAACCCTCCATGCGATTGCGCGATACCCACGAAATACAAGACGAAGGAGCATCAGAATGCCGCTGAATTGGCAAGCCGTCGAGTCCAGTTGGATCGTTGCCGAAGCCTACGAATTAGAAACTGAGACGATCTACGTCAGATTTCCGGATGGAGTCGAATGGTACTACACCGCGTGCTCACCAGATGTCTGGAAATCGTTCACCGCGCAGGGTCAGTCGCGGGGAAAGTTCATTCATCAGACGTTGAATTACAAACCAATGGGGCGTCACCAATGATTGGGATGATATAGGGACATTAAGGACCCTTTCACCCAAACCACCCCCCATTTGATGGGACTAATATACAGCTCGGCGTCCACTATTCGCAGCATACGAACAGTCGAGCAAGTACCGATATCGTAGGGAGATAATACCGATGCAACTCGACAGAATCTCGATTATTGGATTTCGCTCGATCGCAGAGTTGAACGACCTCAGGATCGCCTCCCCCACACTGCTGACAGGCCACAACGACGCAGGTAAGACAACAATTCTCGACGCCGTACGCTTTCTGTTGAATGATTACAACTTGAGTGATCGCGATCCTACTTTCGCGAGCAAAAATGTAGCCGAGGCGGACGGCACCGAGACTCCGCGGGTAAATGAAACAGTCGTGGTCGGTGAGTTCACATTGAGCACCACAGAATCCGACGAACTTGGACTTCCGGCGTCCATCAAGATTCGACGATACACAGCGCGCGGGCGTTCGGCGCTCTACGAAGTATGGACCAAGGTCCCAGGAGACGAAAGACTCCGCGATCTGGACTCGCTCACAGTGCCCGACCTGAAGACACGAGTAGAAGAGCTTGGACTGAAAGCTGAAAGTTCATTGAAAGCCTCCCTGAAGGCAGCCCTTGAGGAAGCGGCCCGTTCCGCCACAACAATCCATCGATGGCAAATAGCCCCGTCCGCCGTTGTGAATGCACTGCCTCGGATCGCTAGATTCAACCCTAACGGTAATACCGATGCCGAAGATGCCATCCGCGCAACATTGCAGACCGCATACAACTCACATTCAAACCATGCAGAATTTCAGGGCAGCATTAAGGGCTTGGAAAAGGCACTTGAAAAAAAGTTAACCGAAGACGCGGAAGAGATCCGTAAGCACATCATGCGCCGTTGCGGCGACATCGGCAATGTCCGCATCCTCCCTTCCGTCAAGCTCAACACTGGGCTCAAAGCAACCCAGATCAGCGTCACATCAAAGTCCGGCGAGCATATACATCTCGGAGAAGCCGGTGCAGGAAGGGCTAGACGCGTATCCCTAGCCGTATGGGAATTCAACACCGGGATGCTCAGGGATTCGGGAGACGTCGTCCTCGTGTACGACGAGCCAGATAATCATCTCGACTACGCGCATCAGCGCGATTTCATGAAGCTGGTGCAGCAGCAAAGCGCGTACCCAAACGTTCGGATGCTGATTGCAACTCACTCAATGAACCTCATTGATGGCGTCGATATCTCGGACGTTGTTCACGTCAAGCATGTTGACCACCGAACCGTGGCAGATTCCATGACCGACGAGACTCCGACTGGCTCCCATCTAGGAGCGATCGCCTCGTCGCTAGGATTGCGGAACACAGTCCTCCTTCACGAACGCCTATTTGTCGGTGTTGAAGGCGATACCGAGATGGCCTCTCTACCAATCCTCTTCCGCCATGCTACGGGACGACACCTAGAATCAGCGGGCATAGCTCTCTGGGCTTGTAGAAACAACGAAGGCGCGATGGACTTCGCACGGTTCCTTGTCGACCACGAACGTAACGTCACATTCCTAGTCGACTCTGATTCCAAAGAACAGGCCAGACACGTCTTCTCCGACAAGAAGCTTCAGCAGCGAGGCCTGTCCCCCGAGAAGCACGCCATATATATCGGGGACCCTAACGAGCTCGAAGAGTTGTTCTCCGACGAAGTATGGGCAAAGACAGCGAATGCCAAGTGGCCCAGAGTCGACGGGGCTGAGTGGACCGCCCACCATTTCGCAGAGCTCAGAGGAAAGAAATTCAGCAAAGAACTCCTTGACATGACGCGCGAGGCGAGTGAGCAGGGGCCGAGCAGCAAGCCGGAAGCGATGACCACGCTCGCGTTATCCCTCCAGCAAGGCGACAAGTTGCCCGATCAATTGACCGAAGTCTTCCGGCTGCTGGAAGACCGAGCAACCTAGTGTCAGCGCGCCTTCATTCTGGCTTTCCGCTGGGCTACTGTCGGCTCTGCCCAGGCGTGAAACCCGACGGACCTCGCAAAGACGTAGCCATGCGTACGCTCAGGCGAACCGCACCAGCGGCACCCATTCGGTTGGAACGGCTCCCATGACCGAACACGGGTTGTCGAGTCGGTCGGGCTATATGTGACGGACATTCGGAACCACTCCTCTCTTCCCCACATGAGATCATGCACCACCGACAGGAGATGCGACAGAACATACCTTGGCACACTCCTTCAGGTTTCCTTAAGGGGCGCCGACCAGCGGATGATTGATATACCACCAGTTCCGCAGCCTGTGCATGTCCAGCTCATGAGGCTCACCTGATGTCGTCCTGCTCCAAGTCGGGCGACGTCGGAGATCCCGGTGCGTGATTCTTCTGACGCAAGTCACCGATATGAGGGGTCCGGCGGCGGCAGTAGTTTCATCGGCTTTGCCGTCGTCCAACGGTGGTGCCAGCGAACCCAGCAACCCGTCGGCCACTGGGTTTGCTGGTACCAGACTCCGTTGTGGACGGCTGAGGTCGACTCGGATCTCCCGATCAAACCACTCCAGCATCGCCGAGTTCTCCTGACATGCATCGCCTTTACGTCAGCAGGCAGGCTGCCAACGTGTCCCAATCCTGAGCCAATGCACGACCTCGTGTCCGCCGATCATGCGCGACCTGCAGTGCCAGGCACCCCATGCGGAGGAGCACCGGAACGTTGACGTGCCGCATCGCCATACCCTTGCGGTCATCGAGGACGATCATTCGCGCCAGCGTCTTACCCGCCGACGCGAGACCGACCAGCGAGTGCGCGGCGAGAAGCAACTCGTTACGCCGGGCCTGCTCCCGCTCGTCGAGACGGGCGCTGCCGGTGGCCGCGTACACCCGGGCATGAACGTGGGTGCGGAGGATGGCCTCGGTGGTGATCACGCTCAGCGAGGGGGTGAGGATCCCGGATCGCACGTTTAGCCCGTTGCCCGCCGAGGTCCCTAGGTACACCTCGTGCGCGAACTTACGCAGTGCCCGGTTGTCGAGCTCGTACAGCCAGGAGGAGCCGGGCATCGGCAGGCTCATCGGGGTCACCACATCCGCCGCCAGATGCTGGGCCCAGAGGACGAGGGCCTCCGGGAGGGAGTCGACCTCCCGGAACCGGCCCCCGACGGTGACGTCGTGCGTGTTTCCGTAGTCCCATCGGACGCCGCGGAACTCGCCCGCCCGGATCTGCTGGAGCGCCTCGAATGGTCGGCCCAGATCATGACCCGGGGAGCGGACCCGGTGGGCGCGGCCGCCGAACCCGGGACCGGTGTAGTCGATCGGCAACCTCTTGCCGGCGCGCTCCCAGGCCCGCATCCATCCGGTCTTCCTGGTGGCACCGAGCGCGTGGGCGACGTTGCCGTCGAGGGTGGTGTCGTACCAGACCGCTGCCACCCCCAATACGGTCGCGAACCCGACCGCGAGGACGTCGTCGCGGTCCCACGGGGTGCGTTGCCGGGCCCGCCACCGGTCGAACCCGGCCCGCTGTTCGGGGGTCAGGGCGGCGTCGAGGTCGATGTCGGTCCAGCCACGCTGGGTGCGGAGCCGGTCATTGGTGGCGGTCAGTTCCGCATACGAAGTGAGGGCGGCGGTGTCGTTGTCCGGCAGCCGGTCCGGGACCCCACCGGCCAGGGCGGTCTCGGTGGCCGATTCCAACTCGGCGAGCCGACGGCTGATCGTGTCGAGATTCCGATCCACCGTGTCGTCCCTTCTGCTCATGCGGCGGTTTCCGGGAGACGATCCAGGATGACCTCGAGCGCCCCCTCCGCCCGCTTGGCGTCCGCGTGCTGCCTGCGCAGTTCCTCCCGCAGTTCCTTGTTCTCTACGGTTAGCCGCGCGTTCTCACCTGAGAGGTCCCTAATCCGGTCCAGGAGCCGCTCACCGTCGGCGACGACCTTCTCGAGCCGCTCCTGCAGACTTTGCACGACACGGCGTTGCTTCTCGTCCCGGTTCTCCCCCTCGATCAGCACACACCGTGCAATCAGGTCCAGGCGCATCGCCTCGGCCACCACCTGACCGGTCGTCCACGGCGTCCAGCGTGCGCCGGCCGCGGCGACGCCCGCTCCGGCGATGCCCCCGAGCCCGGTAACCAGGGCGGTGCCCCCGGCGATGCCGAACCCGCCGGCCGCGATCGCCCCACCGCCCAATGTGGCCAAACCCGCGGAGGTTGCTGCCGCTCCGGTCAGTCCGGCGGCGCTGCCGATCGCGGCGCCGATCGCCGGTGCCGCCCACCCACCGGTGGCGACGCCGGCCGCCAACCCGGCCGCACCGATGACCGCCACCTTCCCCCAGTGCACACCCTTGCGCCGCAACCGCCTCAGCAGGAGTTTATGTTCCTCCCGCATCCGGTCCAGATCGGTGCGGTCGAGGTTCGGGAACTCGTCCGCCAGCGCCTCCAGTGCGGCGCGGTGGGTCGCGGTGTGCCAGGAGGTTTTCGCCGGCCACGGGTCGAACAGGATGAGGTCGACCAGCAACAGCAACGACCGCTCCCGCGAGCCGAAGCACTGCGGCAGGCGCCGGCCCTGGGCCGCAATGGCATCCGCCGCCGCGTCCATCTGGGTGCCGATGTCCACCAGCAGTGGTGTCAGCCAGTCCGGGCGGTCCGACCGATCCTCGGCCGCCACCTGACGGAAACCTGCGACGGCATCGCCCAGCACCGCCGCCTTGACGGCCACAGTCATGTCGGGCTTCGTCGCGTCGATGTCCGAGCGCATCAACGACACCTGCATCGCCGCCAACGCCACCGACTCCGACCACTCCAGCACACCGACCGGATCAACATCACTCGTGGACATGACCGCCCCCTTCCCACCCATCCAGAAGAGCAAGTATCACCGACCGGTCCGACACCGCGGCCCAGACACCCCCGACCACGGTGGGGTGTCAGTCAGCCTGCACCTCAATGTCATTCACTCAAATGACACTGCACACGATCGGCGACGGCGACGACCCGTGGCGCCTTGCTCGGTAATGCCGTACACCTCGGCTGGGGAGTGGGCATCGAGACCATCAACCTCGGCCCGCTCCGGGTGGCAGTCCAACTAGTGGAAGTCGATCCTCACCGACCCGGACGACGCCTACTGGCTGCACGAGCGGCTCCTCGCCTACCCTGACGACCTGCTGCGCATCGGGTTCGGCGGCAACGGCCTCGTCCAGGACATTTCGATCGAGACCGGGCTGCAGAACTACCGCGACATGATCAACTTCTGCCGCGACGCCAACAACTCCGACGCGTCAGTTCTGGCTCACCTCCATGCCTCACCCCGACGTCGACTCCCCTGAGTACACCGACGCCCAGTGGGATGCGAGGTTCGACCCGTACCGGGACGTCGCCGACGAGGTGGGTGACCTGTTCGTCGACTGGCGGATCCTGCTCGGGAAACAATCCGAGGCTCAAAGCCTGTACGTGCCTGACGAACACCACTACGCCGATTCCCGTCACCGACTCGACGTGGACGTGACTCTTCGGGACCCTCCGACCGTAGTGGTTACCTTCGGGTTTACCGCCAGTGCGCGAGCAAGAACGAAGGAACCCCACCAGCACGAAACACGACTGACGCGACTGGTGGGGCCCGGCGCCACCCAATGACAAGGGCAGCAAATAGAAGGTTACCAACCAGATGGATATCCGTTACGTCCGGTTCGTCTGGTTTGATGACCGCATGACGCAGAAGGTAGCCGGCCGCACGCCATCACGTATCGAAGCGGTATGCCTCGACGACGTCGCACTCGAGCCCAGCCCCATCGATCCAACCTGGATCCTCGACGGCATGCCCGTGGCTCGTGACGGGCGATGGACGCAGAGCCTCGACGGCACCACCACCCACTGGGTGTGGGACTGCACAGCAGGAACCTTCAACTGGTACTTCGCGCTCGAAGAGACGGTCCAGATCCTCGAGGGTGAGGTGACCGTCTCCTCGGCGGATCAGGCTCCTCGCACGCTTCGAGCTGGTGACGCAGCAGTCTTCCCGGCACACACCTGGGCGCAATGGCATATCCCGCGATACGTGCGCAAACACGCGATTCTGCGGCCCCACGCACCACGGCCGATTCAGATCCTGATGCGTTTCTACCGGGTCGTCAGCGCGCTGCCACCTGCCGGCCGCCGCCGAACTTTGTCCAGCTAGGGTCCGGTCATGGGAGGCGAGTGGATCCAGATCGATCAGGACTGCGTGACGTGTGGCAACGCCGCGTTCCGGCACTACATCTACGCCAGCCTCGGCGGTGTGCTCATCGAGACTGATCTGTACGAATGCGCCACCCGGGGTTGTCCCGGGCCTGTCGCGATCTGCGAACCAATCGACGGCTGACCGCACAGAGACCCCACCGGCCGAACCGTGACGCGCTGCTGGTGGGGTCTCACTGCCGGCAGGCACCCACAGCCGCGGCAGGCGAAGCCCCGCCCAACTTTTCGAGGGAAGACCGGGCTCCTGCACCGTCGCGACACCTGTATTGCCGCCAAAGCCACCGTCTCCGGCCACTCCAGCACGCCAATTCGCTCAACATCATTCCCCTACACGACCACCCTCTCCCCTCACACACAGAAATCCTGTAGCACCGATCGGTCCGACTTCACCTCCGAGACGGCTTTGACCGGGCTGAGGGCCTCAGATGCGCAGGGACTAGGTCTGCGCCGAGTGTCGGGGTTGCGGGCTACAGTCTGACGGGATTGCACAAGTTGACGCTCAACACCGCACTTGACAGGGACTTTCGGATATGTCGGTCATTGCTCGCTATCACGATGTTTCCGGCGCGTTTGATCGTGACACGCTGCGGCTGCTACATCAGAAGTACGCGCCGGTGATCGTGGCGGTGCTGGGTGAGGTGTTCTCCGAGGACGACCGGCGCGTGGTGGCCGAAGACGACCTGCACGATCAGGTGGACTTCCTGCTGGAGCAGATCGGCGACGCTGTTCCCGAGACTGAACTGCCGCAGCAGCGGGGTCGTGCCTTGGCCTATTCGTGGGTGGAGGGCGCAGCGCGCGGGTGGCTGCGCTACAAGGACGGGTCGACGCCGAGTGGACCCACCACGTATGAGATCACCAATGAGGCGCTCGACGCGTTGCGGTACGTGCGCGAGACCGGTCGTCACGCGATGGTGTCCGAGTCTCGGGTCAAGGACCTCATCACAAAGGTGCAGGACACCGCGCTGATGATCAGCGAGGATCGGGAGCGGCGGATCGGCATCTTGAGCATCCAAATCGACAAGCTGACGGAGGAACGTGACCGTCTGCTCGCCGGTGGTGATTTGGAGTTCGCCGGGACGGGTCAGGTCACCGAGGTCTTGGACCAGATACTCTCCGAAGTCAACAACTTGCCGTCTGACATTCGTAAGGTCGGCGAGCTGTTCGCGGATATGCGTGAACAGTTACGCCAGGAGTTCCGTGACGACGACCGGTCTACCGGTGAGGTGTTGGATCTATATCGGCAGCGCATGGATGCGTTGCTCAATAATGACGACCGTGGGCGGGCGTTCGTGGGCGCGGTCGAGTTGCTGCAGAGGACCGGCATGATGCGGGCGTTCGCGACGGACATGGACATCGTGTTGGCGCACGAAGCCGCGCAGGGGTTGAAGCCGGAGGAGCGACGACGGCTGAAGCGAACCTCGAGGGAGTTGAGCCGGGAGGTGCAGCAGGTGATGGTCTCGCATCGGCACATCATGCAAACCATCTACTCGTATCTGAGTGCCCCGGATCGAATCCAAGCAACAGAGCTGCGGACTCTGTTGCGGGAGTTGGATCGTCGACTATCAGAGCGAAAGGCCGTGGCGAAGGTGCGCAGTCGGGTGCCGATCGCCTTCATACCCGCCACGATCGAGCTCGACCGATTGCGCACAAACCTTGCTGACCCCGCCGATTTCGCCGCACCCCCGGCGGCCCGTCCACATCTGGCCATCCCCATGTCGGCTGAAGAACAGCGCGAGCTGCTGCGCATGGGTGGACCGGACGTGGAAAAGATGCGAGGCATCCTGATCACCCGATTGAAGGCGTCCCCACGCGCCACCGTCGCCGAGGTCTTCAATGCCTTGCCCCGAGAGGACCGGAGGCTAGTGGACCTGTTCGCCTTGTTCGAGGCGTCGGCCGACACGATGGCCCTTCGTCGCTCCCACACAGTCGGAATGACCGACAGGTATCTCACGGTACATCCGTTGGGGATCGAGGAGCGTGTCTTCGAAGCGCCACGGCTGACCTATACCGATGAAGACCGCAGCGTATTGATCGCCCACATGGAACGAGCACAACAATGAGTACCGACCCTTTGGACGAGTGGGATGACCTGCTGTCGCAGGTCGTCGACGACGGTGAGCCCGCCGAGTCCGACGACGGACCTGAAGAGTTTCGGTTCCGGCCGTCGGACACCATCTTGTTCACCGGCGATCAGGGCACGTTGACGTATGAGGCCCGGTCGGTGCTGACGGCAATTCTCAAACGCAACTACCTGTCGGCGGACCAACATACGAAGCTGTGGCCGTTGCTGCTCAAACACCGTTATGACGTCGAATCGCGGCTCAACGACCTGTTCCTGATGTTGGTGTGCGACACCGACGCCGGGGTCGCCTATAAGGTCCAGGTCCCCGGCACCCGGTTCCCCACGCTGATGTCGACACAGAACCGTGCCTACACCTGGACCGAGACGATCCTGCTTCGGCATCTGCGGGAAACCTATGCCAACGAACTGGGCCGGGACGGTAACGCGCACGTCGTCATCTCCAAGACGGAGATGGTAGAGCGGTTGCAGGCAGACAAGTCGATCCAGCGCAACGACGAGAAGAAGCAACGCGAGAATGCGGAGAAGGCATTCGAACGGATCGAGAGCGCGGGCATTCTCGTCTCGACGCGCGACACCGGCGCGGACCGCTACCGCATCTCCCCGGTGATCGTGCCACTGATATCGCTGGACAAACTGAAGGCGCTCAGCACTTACCTCGACACCCTGGATGCCGACGACACGGCAGCGCCCACGGACACCGACGGAGAGATCACCGCGGTCGACCTGAGCCCCGGCGAAGGATCAGACGATGACCTCGACTGAGACGGGCACCTTGTTCCCCGACACCGGCAGTCCACAATGGCGGATCGAATCCCTGCACCTGCTCAATTGGGGCGGTTACGACGGCTACCACCGCATCGACTTCTCACCTGGATCGACCATGATCTCCGGACCGTCCGGGGTCGGGAAATCGACCCTGATGGACGCTTACACCGCGCTGATGATGCCCAGCAACGTTCCGTTCAACGGAGCCTCCAATGCCGGTCAGGGACGTGCCCGGGGCGGCAACCAGCGCAATGTGGTCTCCTACGTGCGGGGTAAGACCGACAGTGTGCAAAACACCAGCGGCGAACTCACCGACCGCCGGCTTCGGGGAATCGATGCCCGGGGCCTGCCCTGCAATGCCGCGGCAGTTGTGGCGGTCACCTTCCGCCACGACACCGGCGCACACTTCACCGCCGCAAGGCTCTTCTTCGTTCGAGCATCGATCAGTTCCGACGGGGAACTGGGAAACCCGCTGCGCCTGACCATCGACGGGACCGTCGACGTCGAGCTGCTCTATAACCTGTTTGTCGAGGGTCTCGGGCAGCAGGGCTATCAGCGGAAACTGGAAGCCACGTTCACTGGGTCGAAGGTGCACGACACCTACACCAAGTTCCTCACTGTCGCCCAGAGCACCCTCAGCATCGGCAGGAAGGGCGAGTGCGATAAGGCGCTGGCCCTCTTGGCCCGCATCCAGGCCGGTCAGCAAGAAGCCACCATTGATGACCTATACAAGAAGTTGGTCTTCGAGCAGCCCTCCACGTTTGATACGGCCAAGCAGGCACTCGATCACTTCTCGGAGCTGTCCAACAGCTACGAGACGATGCAGCGTGCGTACGACCAGGTGGAGGTGCTCTCCGATATCGAGGAGCGCCACGACCGGTACCAGCGCGCGATGGACAACGCCTCCGACATCGCCGCTCTGCGGCACCAGGATTCGGGGGACACTCCGTGGGTGCTGTGGCAGAGCAGCGTCGGTGACGCCGAGTACGGGGCCGCCCTGAACTCGGCCGAACAGGACCTCGAGGAGGCCGAAGACGACTGCCGGCGGACCGCAGCAGCATTTGAGGCGGCAGACCGCAAGGTCGACGAGCTGAAGAACGCAATCCGCACCGAGGGCGGGGAACGTCTCGACCACATCACCGCGGAGCTCAAGAACTGGAGCGAGACGCTCGAGCAGCGGGCACGCAAGGAAGCCCAGTTCCATTCCCGCATTGCCAATCTCGACGACGTCGTGGCTCCGGCCAACGCGAGGGACATGTCGTCGCTACAGCTCCGAGCACGCGCTTTCATGGACGGACTCCCGGGACAACTGGAGGCTGTCACCGCGGCAGCTCGCGAGGCCGACGCTCGGCACGCCGACGCGCAGCGCGCACACAGATCCGTGTCGGGCGAATTGGATGATCTCCGAACCCGTCCGGACTCGAACATTCCAGCTTATCTCCACCAGCGGCGCACCGAGTTGGCCGAGTTGTGCGGTATCACCGATCCGCGCCGCGATCTTCCGTTCATCGGAGAACTGATCGATCTGCACGCCGACGACGAGCACTGGCGCACCGCTGCCGAAGCCGAGATGGGCGGCATCGGCCGGCACATTCTCTACAACGAGAACATCCGGGCACAGTTCGTCCGAAGTGCTGACCGCCTCTCTAAGGGCATGCGGTTACGGTCAGAAGCGGTCCCCTTCAACGCGTCCGCCCCGACAACGATCCCCGATCCCTCCACCCTTGCGGGGAAGATCCAGTACAAGCCCGGCAGCCCCTTCATCGGTTGGCTCGAAGGATTCATCAACGCCACGTTCACTCATGAATGCGTCGACACTGCCGACGCGTTGCTCATCGACGACGGGCGCAAACGCATCACCGCCCACGGGCAGACCCGGCAGGGACGGTCCGGTGCCCACGGTGCACCGCTACCCAAGGACTACGTCCTCGGATTCAGCAACGCCGAGCGCATCGCCGAACTAGAAACGGAGATCGAACGCCTGACCGCCGAGCTACACGCAGCCCACCAACGGGCGGAACAACTGCACGGCCAGCGGTCGACGTTGGTTGATCACCGCGTCACCTGGGAGGCGGTGCTCGATTTGAACTGGGCCGAGATCGACACCGGATCCGTCCGCGACGCCATCGACACATTGGAGCAAGAACGCGACGCAATCCTCGCTGCCAGCGACCGAATCGCCGAGTTGAAGCGGCAGCAGAAACAGGCCGAAGAGGACCGCGAGTCCGCCGGCGACGCCAAGGCCGCGGCACGCAACGAACGCCAGTCCCTCAACGCGACGATCGCCGACCTCGCGCCGCTGGCCGAACGCTACGCCATCACCCACGCCGCGCTGGTGACCGCTGGTTCGGTCACCGTGACCGATGCACAGCAGGGTCAGCTCGACAAGATGCTGGGACTGTCCTACGGCGGTGATGCCAACACCCTGCAGGAAGCGTTCGGCAAGGTCGCGGAAGGTATCACCGACCGGCTGGCCGACCTCACTGACGAAACCGTCAATGCACGCCGAGCACTGGAGGATATGTTCAAGCGGTTCAAGGCCGACTGGGACAACTACGAGTGGGGCACCGACATTGCGTCCTACCCGAACTACTACAACCACTACCGCAGGCTCGTGGACTCCGACGTCATCCGACATCGAGACGACTTCCTCGGAGAGGTCAACAAGTGGACCGGAATGGAGTTGGGGTTGCTCAGTAGCGAGTTCGAGACCGAGAGGCGGCGCATCCTCGACCGGCTGCACGATGTGAACGCGATCTTGGAAAGGATCCCGTTCGGTCGTGACGGCGACCGCCTCCGCATCGACCCCGCCGAACGCGAGACCCCTACCTCGCGCCACTTCTGGTCCAGCCTGCAGCTATTCATCGAAACATCTAGCAGTGCAACACCAATATCCCTCGACGTGGCGAAGGCGCGCTACAAAACCATCACGCAGTTCATCCGGCAGATCATGCCTGCCGACCAACTGCCGCGCGGCGAGTCCTCCCAGCGAGAGGAAATCCTCGACGTGCGCCGCCACATCAGCATCAAGGCCCAGAAGGTCGACCCCACCGACCCCGACAACATCAAGGGCACCTACGCCGAATTCGATGCCAAGTCCGGTGGCGAGATGCAGGAGATGGTGGCGTTCATCGTCGGTGCGGCGCTGCGATACCAGCTCGGAGACGAACAGAACTCCCGCCCGACCTTTGCCCCGATCATCCTCGACGAGGCGTTCATCAAGGCAGACTCCCAGTTCGCCTCTCGGGCCGTGCAAGCCTGGATCACTCTGGGGTTCCAACTCATTGCCGGATCGGTTGTCGACAAGGTCTCCGCGATCTCCCGCAAGGTCGATCGGGTCATTCTCATCAACAAGGACACCGAGGGCTACTCCACGGCATCAGCATTCATCGCAGACGCACCGGTGCCGACATCATGAAAGACCCTGACGCCGTCACCACCGACCTCACCAGGGCGCTCACCAAGCACTGGGCGGCCTGGGTTGTCGACGAGCCCACGGGATGGCCACGCACCTACCCGATCGGCACACCCGCACGCGGCGACCTCGAAACCAACTACGCCACCACCCACCGGCCGGTCATGCAGGCCTGGGACCACTGGGGTGCTCAGCACGACCACCTCTCGTGCAGTCTCCGCTACGCGCGCCGCCGTGTGGGCCGGCTTCTCCTGAATATCCCCACACATCTCGACATCTCCGACCTCGACACGGCCGCCGCTCTCGCCGCCATAGACTGGTCCGACACGATCGCCCGCGCCCGCGACCGCCGCCAGGTCCTCTCCAACACCCTCGACATCGACCTACAGCCGCGCACACTTCAACAGATAGTTGCCCTCACCGACATCGACTTCACGCTGCTCTGTCGCACCGTCGACTGGTTCCACCACCACTACGCCACGGGCCTCACCACCCGGCAGGTCCCGATCCCCGGTCTCGACGCGAAGTGGCTCGACAACCACGCTGCGCTGGTCCTGACCCTCCTTGACCGGGACAGCCTCGACCTGATCGACCGGCCCCAGCGTATCGACCTGACCTACCTGGACCCGAACTGGCGCGCAAAGGAAACCCGGATGCGCGACAGCCTCGCCACTGACGACACCCACGCCACTGTCGCCTACTCACCCGACGTCATCATCATCACCGAAAACAAGGACACCGCACTGTTCTTCCCTCCCCTCCCAGGAGGGATCGCCGTCGAGGGCGGCGGATGGGCAATCACCCATCGCATCACCCGCCACCCCTGGTTCCAGCATTGCCCACATATCATCTACTGGGGCGATATCGACGCCCACGGCTACGAAATCCTCAACAAGCTCCGCTCCGAACACAACGCCGTCGATTCGATACTCATGGGCCCACAAACCTACGACGAATACCACCAATTCGGTGTGCGCACTGATCGGCGCGGAAACCCGATCTCCGCTCAGCGTAAACCACTTCCGAATCTCACCGATTCGGAAAGAGTTGTCTACAACCGCATCACCGACGCAGAACACTCTGGTCCACTACGAATCGAGCAAGAACGCATTCCACTCGATGTTGCAGAGCAAGTCGTCCGATCCTGCACACCTCGCCAACCAGCCGACTAGCTTCGCGCACGTCAGAGCACGGGCCGACGTCAGATGTGGGGCTCGACCAGTCGGCGTCGGTGATCGGCTAGGAAAGTCCGGCGCATCGGCAGTGTCGTGAACCCCCGATCACCCGCGACTGGCGACTCTCGTGGGGTCCATCCGAGACCTGCGGCCCATGCACCAACTCCGATCGATGCCAATCGCGCACGACAGATTGCCGCTCTTGACTACTCACTGAGCGCTCACTACAGTTTTCGGCATGCCGAGCACTCGACAACTACGCGAAGACCTCGATATGACGCAATCAGAAGCTGCAACAAGGGCTGGCGTAAGCATCGCAACCTGGCGACGATGGGAGGACGACCCCACGTCGGTAAGCAGTGCCACTCGCGCGAAGTGCGAGAAGGTGATCGATCGCGAGTCCGCCGCCAAGGAACGAGCCAAGCAGATCGCTCACAAATATGAACAGACCTGGAATGACTCCGTCACCGTGACACCACGACAGGCCTACGCGCTGACGGTCGTACTGCACGGATGGGCCGACACCGATCTGACGATGTGGATCGATGGAGTTTTAGATTGCCCTCTGCACGAGGTTGGCCCCTTCGCCGGTATCGACCGACGTGCGATGTTCTACGTCGACGGCAACAAGGCATGGGCAGCAAAGGCACTCGAACGCTGCCGAGCAGTCGCAATTGAGATCGAAAACGGCACACTCCCGTTCGACCGGCCAGGATGCTTCTTCGACGAGCTCCTGATGGCCGCCGCTCTCCACGAAGCACCGGACATCATGGACCAGTTACCGGAACTCTTCGAGGAGATCACGCCTCGGCCGTCCCGCGACTGCACGAACGAAGTCGATGACGATGACTTCTACATGGTCGACGAGGAGTGGGCGGCGGTCAGCACCCGCTTCGACGATCTGTGTCGATGGGACGAGTGGGAGGTACCCTTCTACGCGGACCACGACTTGCTTCCGGCTATACTCGCCGAACGCAACCCGTTCAACTGGTTCGACCCTGAAGAAGGCACTGGCGCCGGCTACCTCCAGAGACTGTCGGGCCTGGTTGTCGACGGCGCGGAGTAAAGCGAAGGCAAGTGTGCGCAAGCACCATCACCCCGCCCATGGCGATGTTGCTTGAGTATGGTCGCAGATCCGGACTCGAACGCCACGATATCGGGACGCAATATCCTCGCGCTTCACGACAATTCGATCCCCGATCGTTAACGCGAGTTCGTGTCGTTCGGGGCGCTCGCGTCCCCGCTCCCCATCGGGCTCGAGACCTGTGCATCCATGCCAACGCCCCAGCAGCGATCGACAACTCAGGAATCCGGAACCGGTGCAATCAACCGAGTCGGAGGACGCGACGACTCGTGCATTCGCAGCCCGCGTGGACCGTCGTCCGTTGCATCGGGCATATCGATCAGCCAGGCGAGCACATCGTCGGAGAGCTGACTCGGATCGCCCAGGTCTTCAAGCAGACCATCCTGGCCGCGCTCATCGTACGGCGATGGCAGCGCGATCCCCGCCTCCATGGCATCGCGCACAATTTCGGTACAGATCGCCCGCCAGCGTCCCTGCCCCCACCAGTGCCGGGTGTATTCGGTCGAGCCTCCAATCGTCAGAAGCCGCATGGTGGCCTCGCTTCCCAAGATCTGAGTGTCAATGTGCTGCCAGGCATCCAGTCGGGCGCCGACGGTGTCGTGGACCTGTGGCCATCCGTCACCGAATAGTGCGGCAATGACCCGCCCGTCAGGCAGGCTCCAGTGGGAGTCGGTGAGCACCGCACGTATACCGTCCCAGTCGATCCCGTCGATCGGGTCGATGTGGGGGCGGATCGCTGTAGTGACCGCGATGTTGACTCGGGCCATCAAGACGTCGTCGGCAAGGTGCCACGCTTCGACCGCTGTGTCGTTGCGCCAACACCATGCAGCGATCCCCAGCGCGGCGGCACTCGGTACGCAGTCGGGGAGAACGTTGTTGGCCAGCATTCCCACGACCACGGTCAGAAAGGTGGACAGTTCGTCCGATGTAGCCAAGTCAGCGATCACCTGTTCGGCTGTGACGTCGCGTTCGACCGCGGCCGTGGCGAAGATCCATTCGGCGTATCGGCCCATCATGAAGTCCGACAGTGGCACACCATCGCTGTCGGAGAGCGCGATTCGGGTGGCATCGAGCCACCCCCGCTCACCAGCCACCTCGGTCACCGCCCGCCGTTGCTGGCCGGCGTCGCCCGTGAGGTCGATGATCACGTCATCGTCGAGCATGCTGAACAGTTCCGACGACTCGTCGTCGCAGGCACCGCCGAATGATTGGAACCGCAATTCGCCCTGCGCGGGTCGGTGCTCGACCTCGAAGGCCATACACGTCCGATACATCTGCGCCGTCAGGATCGGTCCGATGTCCGGGTCGACCTCACCCCACGACGCCTCTTCGTCGACCGACCACCCTGCCCAGGACAGAGCATCCAACAGGTCGTAAAAGTGTTCCCAGTGCTGCGAGGTCGGCACCTCGGTGAGCCTGTCCTCGACCGCATCTGGCGCGCGAAGCCGGCCTAGCAACCACTCCGCCGCCTCGGGATCGTCGATAGCGATGATCAACGGATCCGGGCGTATCTGCGCAGACCGGGAGCCGACCATCCGCGTCAAACTGGTGACGGCAATCTCCTGCCCATCGAACAATTCCTCGAGTTGTTCACCAACCTCAGCCAGCACAGCGTTGCCGTCGGCGATCCTTCGCTCGAAGGCCGCCCGGTCTTCATCGGCCCGCCGACTCTCTTCGTCCAGACGCCGCACCCGTTCCGAGACACCCCACATCCTGCGACGACCCGCCGAGCGACTCGCCACCTCCCCGGCGGCTTCGAGCCGGTCCAACGCAGAAGCCACCACCGGCACCTGGCAGCCCAATTGCGCGGCGATCTGCCCTGGAGAAACCAAATCGGCCTCCTCCGTCTGCTGCTGCAGACACCACAGCACTTGCCCCTGGTGGGACCACAACGGATCCGCGTCGAACTCCGCGGCTTCCTCCGCCGTCATATGCGGTCGACATGCCGGTGCGAACCGATCCAACGGCCTCGAATACCGCACCGGGGCCTGACAGGGGCCACCCGACTTCGTCTCACGCCCACACAAAGGCCGATCCTTCACATCTGCAGATGCTACTTTCCGCGCGCATCATCCCCGCCGCCACGCAGGCTAGAGCGGCCGTACCTGAAGCACCAAGCACCGTCGACAACGAACGCATGCGGCTCGCCCCGCCGTTTCGATACGGGGCCGTCGAACAGTTCCTCCTGCGCGAGCTTCCGATTTCGGCCACTGCGACACGGGCGGAACTGGTGTTGGTTCCGGCTCCGAGCGTCAGCACCCGGTTGTTCCCAATTGCCGCGATGGTGGCGTTGGCGCACCCTTCGGTTCGGCGCTAGCTATCGTGATCGCCGAGTTCCCCTCCATCGACCGCACATCCACGGTTGAGTCACCAGGCCAGCGGGCTCCAGTTCGAATACCCGCACAGGCAAAGTTGAGCATCGTGCCGATCACGATCTCGGTAGATGTCCGGCGAAGGGCCACGTGCATCCCACCCTCTTGATCTGCAAAATTCCGGTTGATACTGCAAAACTATCTACCAATGATATTATCGAAGCATGGAGAACGATGACCGCATGCTAGCGCTGGTGGACGTCGCCGCGAGCCAGTGGGGCCTGTTCACCACCAACCAAGCCGGAGCCGTCGGCGTACCGGCGCAGCGCCTCGCCCGCGCCGCGACTACCGGGGCGATCGAACGAATCCGGCACGGCGTCTACCGCATGGCCGGCTCCCCCAGCGTGGACAACGAGGAACTGCGTGCGGCGTGGCTGGCGATCGACCCGGCGGTGACAGCATGGGAGCGCCTCGACAGCGGCACCGTCGCGGTCGTGTCGCATCGGTCTGCCGCGCGGCTGCTGAACCTGGGTGACCTGGACGCGGACATCATGGAGTTCAGCCTCCCGCACCGGAAGCAATCGAGGCTCGCCGATCTGCGGTACCACCGTGGCACACTCGGCCGATCGGAGTGGACGGTGGTCGACGGACTTCCCGTGACCACGGCCGCGCGGACGGTCCTCGACCTCACGCGGGCTCACTGCGACGGTGGGCACCTGGCCGGCATCGCCCGCGACGCGTTGGCGTCCGGGCTCGCCGATCACGGCCAGCTGTCCCGGGCCCTTCAGGAATCCGCACATCGGTACGGTGCGCCGCCCGGCGACGGCGCCGCCCTCCTCGATCAGTTCATCGCGCTGTCCGGTGTTCCGGAATCCGCGGTGGCGCTGGCCTCGGTGCAGGCCGAAGTCCTGGGCCGTAAGCTCGCCGACGCCTTCACCGAGAGTCTGCGGGCACGTCTGGGGCGCAACGCCGATGCCGTGCTGCAAGCGGCTGCAGTGCGCATGCTCGCCCCCGGGGCGACGGCCGACACCACCGATGCACCTGCGCTGCAGCCCACACTCGGCGCGATCGAAGACGACATGAGCCAGATGGTGTCGCTTCGTTTCGCTGACCTGCCATCTGTGAGTGCACCCGCAAAGCACGTGGGCGACAGCAACGAGGCCGAACAGTGAACCCGCGGGCACCCCAAGCACTCAAACGCTCCCTCAACGCCCTGCTTCGCGCGGAGGCCGCCCGCCGCGGACGCGAACAACAGCACCTGATGCGGGAGCTGTTTCTGCAGGTCTTCCTCGGGCGGGTGTTCTCCGCCGAGGAGGGCGATCTCGTTCTCAAGGGCGGCAGCTCGTTGGTCACCCGCCTCCCCGACGCCCGGTACAGCCAGGACATCGACCTGCTGCACCTGAGCTCCGATCTCACCGCCGCCGCCGAGCTGGAGGGCGTCGTCGACGACCACGCCGGCCGCGACCCGTTCACGTTCCTCATCACCAAAAAGGAACGCTTCCAAGGAAACACCACCGGCATGAAGATCACCGTCGAAGCACGCTGCGGACCGCTCCTGATGACCCGGTTCCCGATCGACCTGTCCACCGAACGGGTCCCGATCGGCGACATCGAGCTATACACACCCCGCCCGGTGATCGACCTGCCGGAAATCGCACCCTACCCACAGTTCGCGCTCTACCCGCTACCACAACAGGTCGCAGACAAACTCTGCGCCATGTACGAACGGCACGGACGCGACGGGACCGCACCGTCGTCCCGCTACCGCGACCTTGTCGACCTCGTCCTCATCATCGACACCTGGACACTGCGCGCCGACCACCTCACGGCCGCACTCCGCAGCGAGGCACAACGCAGACAACTGACGCTCCCCACGTCTGTCATCGCACCAGGCCCACAATGGCCGACCGGCTACGCCGCGACCGCGAAAACCGTCGCCGCTCTCAGTCCCACCGCCAGGACCATCGACCAGGCCCTGAACACCGTCGGGCGGTGCCTCAATCCGATCCTCGACGGCACCGTTAGTGACGGCACCTGGGACCCCGCGACCAGCACCTGGAACACCGGATAAGCCTGCTGCCCTACGGGGATCACAGCACAGTCGGACGAGCCTGCAGCTGAGAAGTCGTATCCCGTCGAATTCCTCGCCCACCGCCGTCCGGTACATCGGGTCATATGGAAAAGGGGCTCTACCCCGTCGGAAAACACCCGGGGTACCACTGCGCCTCATGCTTGAGTTCTCGGGCCATCTCCGCACCGGAGACCGCCTGAACATGGGCGTTCGCACAGTCGCTTCCGGGCTTCCCGCTCGGGTTTCCCGCAACTGTTGAGTTGCACCAACCCCACGTCTCGTCATAGGTGGCGCCGATCGCCGCGCAATTGTCGATCTCCTCCTCGTGCAGCCGCGCGGCAGCCTGTTCACGGCTCGATTCAGCGGCGCGCGCCGACGTCGCGGCGACCCTGCCGGCCTCCGCCCAGTCATACTGGGCGTCGCAATCCGAAATCTGTTTGTCGACGATCGCACGGGCCTTCGGAAGGGATACCCCGACGGAGTCGGCGAAGTTCCGGTCGTACCAAGGGTCGCCCAGGTTGTCGCCGGTGGTCAGGTAGTGCAGAAGCGCGGCGCCGTAGTCGCACTCCTCGTGCCGAGCTACCACCAGCCCTCGCGTCGTTTCCGGCGTTGCCGCAGGCGAGGCGACTTCAGATGTCGGCGTGTAGATCGGCGCACCCGGACACGCAAAGATCGGCGTACCCGGGCCGCAGGTCGGGGTCGTATCGACGGTCTGGTCAGCAGAAGGCGATCCACACCCGGACAGGCAGATGCCTGTCGCCGCGACGACAACAAGACGACTCCACAACCTCATGCGAAGGAGCATGGCACAACGCTGGGCGGTCAGCCGAGGAGAGTCCGTGGTGTTGCTGCCCAGGGGGAAGGGTGAGATTGCGTTCGCCCTAGCGGATGTGGTGTTTGCTCGTCGATTGCCCTGACAGCTTCTGGTCACATGGCCGCCATACAGAGCGCCGGTCTGGGATGCCTGAACCGCCACGCCTCGAAGAGGCGACGCATGACTCCACCGCCCAGTAACCCAGTGTCACCGGATCTGGTCCGCGCACCGCAGCCTCCGCCGAGACCGGGCTACTCCCCGACGATGCTGTGGGCCGTGCTGGTCGTCTTCACGGTGAGTGCATTGGTGACGACTGCGGCTTATGGCTGCGGGCTCATGCGCACCATGTCCGTGTGCTCCGCTGACACCTCCTGTAACCGACCGTTACGCACAACAGTTTCCTACGGCGGCCACCGGATCGTCTTGCCGCGCGCCGGGCGATCTCCTGGAACAATTTCCGAGAACTGCCCGCCTCTGCCGGGCCGCCCGTCGTAGTGGAGGTACAACCGTGAGAGCGTCGAGCATCAGCCTACTTGCAGCAGTTGCCGTCCTGACCGGTTGTACGGCCGACGGGCCCGAACCAGCCACCGCGTCGCCCGCCTCGACCGAGGCAGCGACCGAGGGGCCGAAGCGAAATGCGCAGGGTCGAATCGAGAAACGATTCGGCGAACCCGCCGGACTGAACGACACCGCCACCGGACAGCCCGCCCTCACCTTCACCCTCAGCAACCCCCGCACCAACCCCGAATGCACCGGCTTCTGGAAATTCATCCCCGACCACCAATACCTGTTCGTCGACATCGAAGTCTCCACCACCGATGACTACGCCGACGCCGTCACCGGTGCGAACAACCGCAGCATCAAGACGATGGCAGACCGCAACCTCAGCGCCGCGAACTGGCGCGCCGTGGGACCCGACGACGTCGTTCTGACGGACCTGGTGTCCACTGCAGCGCTCAACTGCGAGGAAATGAACGACGACGCACTCCGGGAGCCGTTCGCTCCCGCCTCCACCTACCGCGGCAGCTTCGTCTTCGACGTGCCCGCCGGCACGAAGAGCCTGTACCTCGACATGCTCGGTAAGGACATCGGCTGGGAATGGGCGATTCCCGCCGAACTCGCCCCCGGCAGCTCGCCGGGAGCCGCGAACGGCTTCTGAGATGAGATGCCGAGAGCTCACTGCCCCGAACGAGAGGTCTAAGCACCCCCTGTCGTCGCTGGCCACCCGAGTGCCGCCGATTACCGGTGAGTGCACAGGCGGGCAGGGACAATGAATCCGGTACCAACAGGGCTTCCGGGTGGGGGTGATCGCACATGCGGATCGCGCTCCGTGTGCTCGGCCTGGCGATCATCGGGTCGATGATCATCGGTGTCGTGTGGGGCATGCCTTCGGGCACCACCGATCCCGGTGAATGGTGGCGGCAGGGCGCCCCGGTCGACCCCGATGCGATCTACCGCAACTTTCGATGGCCCGGTTGCCAGGTCGCGGACTGCAGCCACATGTACTTCAACGACGACGTCTTCGCCGCCGCCACCGCCTCCGCCGTCTCTGTCGTCGGCCGCCCCGGGGCGCAGCTGTGGAACATGCTGGCCGCGAACTCGGTCTTCCGCTGGATCATTCCCATCATCGCCGCGTTCGTCGTCGGTGAGCTCGCGAAGTCGATCTGGACGATCCTCATTCGGGACGAGAAGAAGAACGAAGCCGACGACTGACAGACCCGTCCGCGGCCGCGAGCGGGGCTGACTCTCCTGCACGGCAGGGCAGACCGGCATCTCCCGCGCCCACCCGTCCCGGCACCGGTCACACGTGCCAATTCGCCGGCCGCACAAACGCTGGCGGGCGAACGCACTCGGTTCTCATCCGCCTAGGCTGCCGAAGATCGGGTTCTCGGTCGGGGGTGGAGGGTTGCTCGATTCTGGTCGTTGCCGTGGCGGGAAGGGTTGTAGTAGCTGATGACGCGGTCGTCGTTGTCGTCAGCGGAGTGGTTGTCGGTCTGGCCAGCCCCGTCGAGCACCCTGTGGACCGGTGCGGCGGAGGTGAACCGCCACAGGGTGTGTCGATGAACGGTCAGGATCCGAACATCGGGGCCGGTGTTCCTCCGCCAGGTGTTCCCGTGCCCACCGTGAACGGCACGAGTGTCAGCGACGTCGACACCGGGCCGCCGTTCACCGCGCTCACACAGTGAATCCCGGCAACATAGTCACCGTCGGCGATGACCGGAATGTTCGCGACGCCGGTCTGTCCCTTGTTCAGGTGAATGTAGACGTTTCCGCCCGGTTCGCCGTCGCGATATCCCAAGGTGGGGTGTACCGGCGCACCATGGAGCCAATGCTCGGGATGGTTGGCAAGATCGAGCAGCGGGCTCTTTTCGATGAGGTCTGCGGTCGCGGCAGTGTGCACCCAGGGTCCCGAGCACTGAATGTCGCCCTCAGGTTCCGGGACCGTGATCGTGACCGTCGCGGAGTTACCGTTAACGGTCACCTCCGCGGCCGCCTTCTCCGCCGCCGACGCAGATCCGGGAAGCGCGACAGCGGCGATGATGGCGAACGCCACCCCCAGGATGCCGCGTTCAGCAAGTTTCGATGTACCCATTGTGGTTCCCCTCCGGATCAGAGCACTTCAGCAAATGTTGAGAATCCTATCCATCACACCCCGAGCAAGGTGCGGCACCTCCGTCGTGAGTAAGAGGGACGGCGTGACATCCACCCCCAGGGCTCAGAATGTCTGTGCCGCTGCCACATGAGGTGAGCCGGTGTCGGACCTTCCCGCAGGAGCAAGCAATGACAGATCGGCGATACCGCCCGCACCACCGCTTCCCGTCGCCGCTAGAGGACAAGGCCCCTGCTCTACCGCCCTTGTCGGTCGAATGATCTATTGACTCGGATATCTTGAAGCGCAACACATTGCGCGGATAGTTCGCTCCGCGCGGGAGATCGTTCCGAATTGTGTTATCGCCCGGTTCGTCTGGTATTAGTTTCAACTATCGCACTCATGAACGGCGCGCAACCTGGGCTTGCGCGCCTTCATGGCGCAGTGCGAGTGACTCCCCACCCTCGAAACAGGCGGCCCGGAAGAGGACCCAAAACTCACCAAGGACCGCTTCCCCAAGAACAGGAATGTGGGTGGTTGGTTCCCCTGCCGGAGGGCTGGCCGGGGAGCACATCCACTCCCACCAGGGGTACCACACTGAACAGGAAGGGCGCCCAATGCGTCTCACACGTCTCGCAACGGCCGTGGCTACCACCACTGTCGCTGCCGCCGCCATCGCCACCGCCGGCGCCGGTACGGCCCAGGCCACCACCTACTGCGGGGACAAGGTTCGCTCGTCGATCTACTACTCCGGCACCAACTGCATGAACTACGTCATCTGGAAGGAAGACGGCTCCAAGTTCGACGGCTACACCTGCCGGGGCGTCGTCGAGGTCGACCAGATCGTGAACAAGGGCGACTGGCTCGGCATCGAGCCCACCCCGGCCGCCGGTTTGTACGTTTCCTGCCACACCTTCAACCTGCGCACCTACGAAACGATCGTCTCCAAGGGTGAGTACTGGGACGAGGACTACGCAGACTCAGGCTCGCTCGGGTCGCTGTTCGGGCCCCCGCCGCCGATGTGCATGTTCCAGGCCTGACCCAAACCCTTTCCCGGACACCCACAACGGGCAAGACCGCACGGCCTGAGAGACCCCGAGACACGGCCCCAGATCGGAGGGTCGTGTCCGGGGCCGCAACCCCCAGCGTACGGACGGTGACGACAGGGGCAATACAGCTCGACTCGACCTCGACGTTCGCGTCATCACCAGCGCCAGTGAGCAGGGAATCTCCAAGGAGTGGAGACTGATCGATGGCAAGCAAGCTCCGGAACTGAACAAGCACCAGCAGCGCGGGAAAATCATCGAGTCCGACCGGGTCCACGCGGACGCCGCCCTGGCCATGGTGGAGGACCACCTCCTCGACCGGTATGCCTCGGAGGCCGAACCGTGGAACTCCCCGGCATCCCACCCGACGGTGCACATCAAAGACCCTTCCGTCACTGCAGAAGCGCCGGGGACACCCCGACGGTCAAGGACAGGACGCGGTAGACGTCCACTATCGAGAGAGCCACCCAGTGAACGACACGCCTTTCCCTCACCAGGACCCGAACCAGCCCAAACCGGGCCAGCTCGGGCAGCCCAGCCCCGGCCAGGCCCCC
The DNA here is from genome assembly GCF_002165735.1 of Rhodococcus sp. NCIMB 12038. Lineage (NCBI taxonomy): Bacteria > Bacillati > Actinomycetota > Actinomycetes > Mycobacteriales > Nocardiaceae > Rhodococcus > Rhodococcus sp. NCIMB 12038. The sequence continues at coordinate 8,577 of NZ_NHML01000025.1, read as the reverse complement.
AAGCCGCCGAAGCCTCCCAAGCAGCCGTGGGCCACCGGCGACAAGAAGAAGCGCTGGCCCTGGGTGATGGGCGGCACCTTCGCCGCCGCGACCCTCTTCCTCGGCATCGCCGCCAACCAGCACGAGAACACCCCGACGGCGTCCGAGACCGCCCTCGCCTCCCGCACCAGCGCCGCCGCCGCGACCCTGTCAGCTCAGCAGGCCGAGGCGAAGCGGCTCGAGCAGGAGGAGATCAAGCGGCAGCACGAGGAGGAACAGGTCCGCCGCGCCGCCGAGGCCGAGGCGGAACGCCAGCGGCAGGCGGAAGTCCTGGCCGCCAAGATGGACCGGGGCACCTACGAGCAGATCGGCGACCGCGACTTCGCCCTGTTGGCGAAGGACCCGGACGCCCACAAGGGCCGCAAGCTGGTGATCTACGGAGTGGTGGTCACCCAATTCGACTCCGCAACAGGGAAGACGACGTTCCGCGCCGAGACCGGCGCCAACCCGGGCGACTACTACGACTACGACGTGAACTCCATGGTCGGAGTGCTGTCCACCACCGCCGCGAATGTGGTCGAGGACGACATGGTCACCCTGTACGTCGAGGTCGTCGGCTCCTATTCCTACGACACCCAGATCGGCGGCAACACCACCGTGCCGAAGTTCTTCGCGAACATCGTCGACGTCACCGGGAGCAAGTAGGGATCCGCCCGGTGACCCCCTGCTGCTGGCAGTGGGTGCTCTGGCTGCCGCACGCGTAGCGGACGCAGTGACTCCCGCACTGGACGGGTAAGGGATCAGTTACCGGGACCTCTACGTTGAATTCCCGGGGGAATTGGTGGGTAGAGGGCCGAGTCCGCAACCTTCTGCCACAACCAGCGAAGTTCCATCCCGAGTAGCACCGGCGACGCGCCAACCACGGCACGGTGAAACACCTCCCCCTGGGACCCGGCGCCAAGTGCGGCGCATGACAGTGACCGCTTGCGTCGACAGGCTCACTGGCCCGACCCGCCCGCGCCCGGTGCACCAATGAATGAGAGGAAGTTGACCGTGGTGGCATTCGACGAGACCGACCTCGGTATCGAGGTGGCGGAGCGCACCAACGTGTGCGCGATCGTGGCACTGTTCTGCGCCCTGACAGGGTTATTCGTCCCGGCGCTGGTATTCGGCGCGATCGGATACGTCGAAACCGGCGGACGCGAACACGAAACCGGCTCCGGCCTCGCCGTTGCCGCACTGATCCTCGGCGCCATCGAACTGGTCGCCGTCGTGCTGACTGCCGTCATCGTTCTCGCTTCCATGCGATGAAGCGGGCAGTCCAGGGTCGGCGTTCGTCAGCAGCCGGCACCCACCCACCGAGACACTTGCGTACCGTCACGGTGATCGATTCGCGCTGGACGAACCGCGCGATCCGAGCCGCCGGTTCCGTTCGACCATCGAATCACCCAAGTCCCGCCCCTGACTCTTTCGTGCATCGGGTGGGTTCACAGGCGCCGACGCCGCGTGCGACGGTGGTCCGGTGTTACCGCCCCCGGGGCGACTCCGCAGCTGTCGTTCGCATGAATGAACTTCGGCCCACCTCTGTCGTGTCTAGCTCCGTCACTGACTCCGGGGCCCATACTCACGGCTATGGGAGCAATGAGTCCATGGCACTGGATGCTCGTGTGCGCCGCGTTGGCCGTGATGCTGGCGATCATCATCGGCGTCATCCTGCTGATCGTGCGGGTGGTCAAGTCCGGCAGTAAGGCGGCGACCGCTCACCCGGTGCTGCCGGGGTGGTATCCCGACACCGCAGATGCACGGTTGATCCGCTGGCACGGCGGTCACCGCTGGACCGACCACGTTCAAAACCGATAGCCCGCACTGTGAGGTTCCCCCCGAACGGTGGACAAGGGGGTTACATACTTCAGGCGACTGCCGCCTGAAGTGACTTCTCGTAACTGTCGGGGCTTTGCATCCCCACTGCCGAGTGCCGTCGAACAGTGTTGTAGAAGAAGATCCAGCTGTCAACTGCAGCAACGAGATCGGATCTCGTCGCGTAAACGTGCCGATAGTATTCCTCATGCTTGAACGTCGACCAGAACGATTCGGACGGACTGTTGTCCCAGCAGATCCCGGTCGCACCCATCGACCGACGCAACCCGTGCCGGACACACGAGGCCGCGGTCAGGTGGGCAGTGTATTCCCCGCCCCGGTCGGAGTGCAGGATCGTCTCACGACACCACCCACCGCGTACGGCCACGGCCCGATCGATGGCCGTGGTGACCAGCTCGGCACCGATGTGATCAGCAATGCTGTATCCCAACACTTTCCGAGAATGCCCATCCCGAATCGCGCACAAGAACATGTCACCTTCACCGGATGTGAGATAGGTGATGTCGGTGAGCCAGACCGCGTCGAGCCGGCCCTGGTCGAAGTGCCGATCGATCAGATCCGGCGGGAACGACGCCTGCGGATCGACCACCGTCGTCTTGACCTTGAACGTGCGTGGAGAGATGCCCTCCACACCGATCGAGGCCATGATCTTGGCCACCGTCTTCTCGTTCACCACCTCACCGCGTGCGCGCAAGTCGGCTGTGACCCGCGGTGACCCGTAGGTACCCTTCGAATCCTTGTGGATCTCGATGATCTTGACTTCGAGGTCGGCGCGACGCTGCTGCCTCGGCGTCAACACCATGGTCGCCCTGCGTTTGACGTACTGGTAGTAACCGGATGTGGACACTTTCAATAGTCGCGCCATCCGCGTGATCGAGAAGCGCTCACTTTCCGGTGCGGCGGTGCCGGCGGTCTCCGAGATGTCGTCGGGGCCGGCGTACTTCACCATCAGATCGAACCGGGTCGGTTCTTCTGCATCGAGGCAAAGTACGCCGAGGCTTTTACCAGGAAGGCGTTGTCCTTCTCTAGCTCGCCGACCTGCCGTCGCAATCGCAGCAACTCGGCGCGTTCGGCCGCGTCCAGAGGTTTCTCTCCATGGGACTCGGCGGCGGCGATCCTGCGTCGCTCGACTTTGACCCATTCACCCAACAGGCTCTCGTTGAGGCCCAGTTCCCGGGCGACGTCGGCGATGGTGCGACCGGAATCAATCACACGATGGGCAGCCTCGACCTTGTACTCGGCCGTGAACGACCGACGCTTGCGAGGAGGCATACGGACATCCTTTCAGCGGGACCGGCGCCCCGCCAATTCGGTGTCCACTTTCCGGGGGGAACCTCACTGTGCGCGCCCTTGCCCCAACAGAGGCTGATGGGTAGCGAAGAGGGCTGATGGTTAGCGAAGAGCCTCCTCGTCAGTACCGTGATGCGCCAACGAGTGGGCGCGTAAACCATGGCTGACCGTCCCCTTAGTGATCTTGTGCAGGTGGGTTGCTGCGCCGTGTCTCGGACGGCGCTGGGCGTACACCTAGATGACCGCCACAGCCGATACCATCAGATAATTCTTCTAGGCAGAACAAAAGGTATCGACAACAGACTGTGATGCGCGTTACTGTGCTCTTCGCACGAGGAGGAGGCCTAACCGAATGCATGGAGTCCCCGGTATTGCGCCAGCGGCTCGTGGGGTCGCTGACTTCAATTCGCGCTCAACGCACCCCCGCTGGCGAGCGCGTAAGACGACGAGTAGGTCGAGCTTTCCAATCGCGCGGACCGGGTTGTATGCCAGCGCCCGGAAGCCAAAATGTGCGCGCACTGGCCCGCCGATGAGGCGCGCTTTGCGATGACGTATGACGGAGTCTGTATCGGATCCCGAGCGCCGGGCGAGCCGCCGTCTCCTTGCGTTCTGAGCTATTCAGGAAATGACGCCTAGCCGAAACGGATCTACTTATGGAAGTTCATCTGATCTCAATCGGAGTGCTTGCACTCTCCTTCCTTGTCGGAGCAACACGAGGAATAAATCTCGGCGCCGCCGCGCTTGTCGGCGGCGGTGCCATAGTTCTCCTCGTATCCGATGGCGGGGTCGAGCAGCTCTATAGTGCATTTCCCGCCGACCTGTTCGTTCTGTTGGTCGGGGTTACCTTCCTGTTCGGCATCGCGACGGTCAATGGCACTATCGAATGGGTCGTCGACATGCTCGGACGGGCGGTGCGTGGTCGCGCCTCGGTGATGCCGTGGATTCTTTTCATCGTGGCCGGTGTCGTTACAAGCCTTGGCGCGCTGGCGCCCGTGGTGGTCGGGCTGGTGGCGCCGATCGGGTTGCGCCTGGCCAAGAATTATCGCATCAGCCCACGGCTAGCCGGGCTGATGATCCTGCACGGCGCGTCCTGTGGGAACTTCTCGCCGGTGAATCTGCTTGGAGCAACGGTTAACTCGACCCTCGAACGGGCAGGACTCGAGCCGAACCCTGTGGCGCTGTTCGCAGCGAATGTCGGGTACAACGTGATGCTGGGGATCATCATCTACTGCCTCTTCGGCGGGCTGCAACTGCTGCGTAAAGAACGTGACGCTGTCGCCGCGAGCGTGGTGGGACGCACGCCGGCCCTTGCATACGCGGGCGGGTCTTCCCTGGTCAGTCAAGGCCCGGTCGCAGACCGAGGGGGCGCGACAACCGGAGGAGACGGCGACGACGCGGCCGCCGTGGGTTCCACAGAGGGTGAGCGCTCCGATTCCTCGGGGGGCGAGCGTTTCAGCCTGATCAAGGGATTGACTCTCGCGATAATCGTTGCTGTCGGCGTCATCGCGATGGTGGGCAAGGTCGACCTCGGAGTCCTTGCTCTCTCCGCCGGCGTCGTCCTGACCATTTTCGCTCCCAAGAGCTCGTCCGGAGGCAGTAAGCGAATTGCCTGGGACGTAGTGCTTCTCATCACTGGAGTGGTCACCTACGTCGGCTTGCTGAACGAAAACGGCACAATCAAGTTCGTCGGCGACGCGGCCAACAGCCTGGGGTCCCCGCTGGCGACGGCGTTTCTCATCTGCCTGATCGCGGCGGTCGTCTCGTCTTTCGCCTCCAGCGCCGGCATCATCGCCGTACTCATTCCACTTGCGATGCCCTTCCTGTTGGAGGGAGACATCTCGGTAACCGGGATGGCCATCGCTATCGCGATCAGCTCGACCGTCGTGGACTCGACGCCATTCTCGACGATCGGCGCTGTCGCACTTTCGAACGCCGACCAGGAAGACCGTAGCTACACCTATCGCGGGTTCTTGGCCTGGGGTGCGCTGATGGTGGTGACGGCGCCAATTCTCACCATGATTTTCGTTCTTCCCGGGCTTCGATGAAAGGTAGCCATGACTACGACTGACAATACTTACGCCGCTCCGGCCGAGCAGCACACCACCACATCCCCCGAGCGTATCCCGAGCTGGGGAAGCGATGCCGTGGTCGACCTCCTCCAACGGGCGGGCATCGACCACATCACACTGAATCCCGGCGCCAGCTTCCGCGGCCTGCACGACAGCCTCGTCAACTACGCCGGCGACGCCGGACCGCACATGCTGCTCTGTTTGCATGAGGAACACGCCGTTGCTATTGCCCACGGCTGGGCGAAGATTACCGGCCGGCCGATGGCCGTTGCGCTGCACAGCAACGTGGGGCTGATGCACGCCACTATGGCCCTGTACAACGCCTGGTGTGACCGCGTGCCCATGCTGGTCATCGGCGCCACCGGACCGCTGGATGCCGACCGTCGCCGCCCCTGGATCGACTGGATCCACACCTCCTCCGACCAGCCGGCACTCGTCCGCAACTTCGTCAAGTGGGACGACACCCCGACCTCGTTGGCTGCCTCGCTGGAGTCACTTGCGCGAGCGTGGGACATCACACGCACCGCGCCGACCGCTCCGACCTACGTCGTCTTGGACACCACGGTCCAGGAGCAGGCGCTCGGCACTGAGCCACCGCAGCCGCTCATCACAGCGGGGCGTCTGCGCGACCAACCCACCGCCTCTGCGGAGTCCCTTGCCCGGGCAGCGACGCTTCTGTCGGCAGCCAAGAGACCGGTGGTCCTCGCTGGACCCGCGCAGCGAGACGAGGCGGCGTGGGCGAACAGGATTAAGCTCGTCGAGGCACTCGGTGCCCGAGTTGTCACCGACCTCAAGGCCGGGTCGATGTTCCCGACAAGGCATCCAGCCCACATCCCCGGACCGGGATTCTTCCTAGGCAAGCAAGCCAGCGAAGCACTACGCGACGCCGACGCCATCCTTGCCCTGAACTGGATCGACCTGGCAGGAACCCTCGCACAAGCCGGAATCGCCGGCACCGTCCCGGTCGTGTCTGCAACGCTGGAACCGCTTCTGGCGAACGGCTGGAGCAAGGACCACCAAGGCCGCATCCAGCCCGACGTGTGGTTGCCGGCGGAGCCCGATAGCGCCGTGACGGCGCTGCTGGAGCACCTACCGACGGCACCGGAGTCAGCCTGGAAGGCGCGGTCGACCGCCGAGGCGACAACACGACCAGGACCAATCAACCTTTCCCGGCTGAGCACCTCTCTTCAGGAGGCCCTGACGGACATCGACACCACACTCGTGCGGCTCCCTCTGGGGTGGGACGGGGACAGCTGGGACTTCGACCATCCGCTCGCCTTCCTAGGCTATGACGGCGGCGGGGGCATCGGGTCAGGACCGGGTATGACCGTCGGGGCCGCCCTGGCGTTGCAGGAACAGGGACGGATGCCAGTCGCGGTGCTCGGCGACGGCGACTTCTTGATGGGTGTGCAGGCCATCTGGACGGCCGTGAACCAACGCATACCAGCCCTGATCGTGGTCGCGAACAACCGCTCATACTTCAACGACGAGGTCCACCAGGAAAAAGTCGCACACCAGCGCGGACGCGACGCAAGTCGAAAGTGGATCGGGCAGCGAATCGCCGACCCTGCACCGGATCTGGCGGGCCTCGCACGCGCCCAGGGTGCCATCGGCTACGGACCCGTCACCGACCGGTCCGAGCTCGCCGACGTGCTCCACGCTGCTGTCCGCGACGTGCAGGCCGGCGCAACAGTGGTCGTCGACGTCGTCGTCGAGACCGGATACACCCCGGCCATGGCGGCCGCACTCACCAGGGAGACCGAATGAAAACCGAACCGCTTCAAGGAGCAGATATGACAGACACCGACAGTGCGATCGATCCCGACCCGACCGAACTGCGCGAGCAACTGGTTGCCGCAAACCACATTTTGGTGCGCCAGGGCGTGCTGGACGCGTTCGGCCACGTGAGCGCACGCACCGCTGCCGGCGCGGATACCTTCCTCCTCTCCCGTAACCTGGCGCCCGGATCGGTGACCGCCGACGACCTGCTAGTTCACGACCTCGACGGTCGGGCGTCGGGCGACCGCCCCCTGTACCTCGAGCGGTTCATCCACGCCGAAATCTACCGACGGAGGCCGGATGTGATGGCAGTCGTGCACAGTCATTCGCCGTCGGTCATCCCCTTCAGCCTATGCGCCACCCCGTTGAGGCCGGTCATCCATATGGCTGGGTTTCTGGCCTCGGAACGGACGCCGGTCTACGAGATCAGTGACTACGCCGGGGACGCCAGTGACCTTCTGATCACCTCGGCAGGGCTCGGCGCATCGCTGGCCATCACACTCGCGGGCGACTCCGTCGCGCTGATGCGGGGACACGGCTCGGTGACCGCGGGATCTTCGCTGCGCGAGAGTGTCTACCGCGCTGTCTACACCGAGGTGAACGCACGGATTCAACTCGAGGCCCACTCCCTCGGCAATCCGCGCTACCTGAGCGCCGGTGAGGCGAAATCTTCTGACGAAACCGTCGGCGGACAAGCAGATCGGGCGTGGAACGTGTGGCGTGACCAGGTAACGCAGGAGAGGAACCAAAGCAAGTGACGGAAATGACCACGGTCCGTGCCCGAACCGAACGACAGACGGAGATCGACGCGCTCCGGCACCGACACTTCCGCATGCTGATCGGAGGCGAACTGGTCGACGCCGCCAGCGGGAAACGCTTTCCAACAACCGACCCCTTCACCGCGGAATCACTGACCTCCGTGCCCGACGCAACTGTGGCAGACGTGGATGCCGCCGTCGAAGCTGCTGATCGAGCTCGCGAAAGCTGGCGCAGCACGCCCGTCGCTGACCGCGTTCGCTGTGTGCTGGCACTTGCGGATGCCGTCGAAGCACACACCGAGGAGCTGGCTCTCCTCGATTGCCTCGACGTTGGCTCTCCCATCACCAACGCCCGCAACGACGTCCGCATGGCCCTCGACCAGATGCGGATGTTCGCCGGACTGGCCCTGGAGATGAAGGGACAGACAATCCCGGGGGCCGGAGCACTTCACCTCACAGTGCGTGAACCGGTCGGGATCGTGGCGAAAATCTTCCCCTTCAACCACCCACTGATGTTTGCCTGTCGAATCGCAGCACCACTGATCGCGGGAAACACCTGTGTGATCAAACCACCGGAAGCAGGGCCGCTGTCGACGCTGCGACTTGGTGAACTCGCTCGGGACCTGTTCCCGTCGGGTGTGCTCAATATCGTCGTCGGTAACGGACCCGGCGTGCCGGACAGACTAGTTCGTCACCCCGCGGTCAGACGGATCGGCTTCATCGGCTCCGAGAACACGGGGAGGGCAATCCAACGTGCAGCAGCAGAAACCGGCGTCAAGAATGTGACTCTCGAACTCGGCGGCAAGAACGCCATGGTCGTATTC
>NZ_NHML01000082.1:0-1932 GCF_002165735.1 Rhodococcus sp. NCIMB 12038 | reverse complement strand
ACTGCACGCTTCGGAGCCCGCGCCATGATGGTCGCATCCATCGTGGGCTTCTCCACGATGATGGGCATTGCAGCCATCGCACCCACTCCCGAGATGTTCGCCCTGTGCCGTCTACTCAGCGGAATCGGCCTCGGCGCCGTCATGCCCACCGCGATCTCCCTCACCGTCGAGTACTCGCGCCGTGACCGCCGCCAACTGAACAACGCCCTGATGTTCAGTGGATACTCCGTCGGCGCGATCCTCGCCTCGACCACGGGCATCTTGGCGTTACCCCACATCGGGTTCCGGTGGATGTATGCATTCGGCGTACTCCCCCTCCTCCTCATCCCGGTCATCCTGCGAGTACTACCCGACTCACGGTCCTACCTCACGAAGACAGGACGCAGCGCTGAGGCACAACTGCTGACCGACCAATACGGACTCGAACCGTTCATACCGGCGGATCCTTCGTCCACACGGTCGGGACTGCGAGGACTCTTCTCTCGCCGGTTCGCACTACCGCTGGGCTTGTTCAGCGCTGCGACCTTCTGCGGCCTGCTCGTCATATACGGCGTCAACACCTGGCTGCCCAACATCATGAACCAGGCCGGCTACTCGATTGGAATGTCCCTGTCGTTCCTCGCGGTGCTGAACGCGGGCGCCATCCTCGGCGGGATTACCGGCGCTGCCGTCGCCGACCGTATCGGATCGAAACCGATCGCCATTCTCGCCTTCGCGACCGCGACCATTTCGACCGTCCTCCTCAGCACCGGTCTGCCCACGTGGGGTCTCTACCTGGTCGTCGCACTACTCGGCCTGGGCACGACCGGAACCCAGATCATCGTCACCGGTTGGGCCGCCGCCTTCTTTCCCGAAACATACCGCACCGCTGCAGTGGGATTCGTTCTCGGCGTCGGACGCCTCGGTGCCATCGTCGGGCCCGCGGCCGGTGGGTGGATCACCGCCTCGGCCCTCGGCTACGAGTGGAACTACTACACGTTCGCAACCGTGGCCCTCGCAGGGGCGACCACGATGGCGCTCATGCCTCGGATCCATCGAGCAAGTACGCCTGTGACAACTGCCGACGACGGCCAACTCTCCCCGGCAGTTGCCGCACCCGCCGGGGAAGGCACCCGGGGGTAAACACCGATATGTGCACCGCAACGAGAACGTACCCGGAGCGTGCGTGGCTTTGACTCGGAAGTGGTCAGGACGACCAGGCGTCGGATGCACGAGGCAACGACCGTGAGAACAGCTGGATCCCGCCGACGGGAACCCTCACGCATAGATACCACGTCCACATTTCGCCGAGAGCCTCAGGGAGGATCCCGCCGATCACGGACGGCGGGCCTTTCAATCTTCCGAACCTATCCCGCGGCCTCGGTGTCGGCGAGCGCGGCCCGAGCGGCCGGTACCACCTCCGACGAGAACATCGCAATCTGCCGGTCGTATTGATCGTTCGGCCAGTATGAAAAGGCGTTCATGCCGAATTCTGTGACTGCCGTGACGATGTGGTCGACCCACTGAGTGACCGAACCTTGGAACGGCTCATGCGATTCGGTGCCGATTATGCCGTTGATGTTGAACACCTTGCGGATCAACCGGGGATTTCGTCCAGCCTCGACCGCCGCGGCGTCGATCCGACGGCTTGCCGCTTGCACACGGTCGAAGGGCAGGAAACTCAACGACGGCAGCCAACCGTCGGCCGATCGACCGGTCAGAGAGAGCATCAGTGGGCCGTAGGCCCCCAGCCATAATCCGAGATCAGCACCGGGTGGCGGTCCAGGGTGGACGCCACGCAGGTGGTAGTACTGGCCGTCGAATCGCACCGCACGCTCACCACTCCACATTGCGCGGATGACCTCGACGGCTTCGATCAGTGCGTCCGCGGCTTCGCGCGGCGATCGTCTCGGACCGTCCATCGCGTCGATGGCGTCCCAGAACGCCCCAGCG
>NZ_NHML01000045.1:0-17397 GCF_002165735.1 Rhodococcus sp. NCIMB 12038 | reverse complement strand
GGCCACCCGTTGCAACGACGACGTGTTCACCCCGCGCGGCCGCTCCGGCCGCGCCGACGAGATGATCGCCGCGGTCCCGGCGAAGCAGTGGCGCCGGATCTCCGTCGGCGACGGCGCGCACGGCAGGCGCGAATNCTCCTGGGTGCGGATCCCGATCCGGATCGCCTGGGCNCCCGGGCGCGGGCACTGGCTCCTCGCCCGCCGATCTCTCTCCGATCCGACCGAGATCGCGTACTACATCTGCGCCGGACCCCGCCGNACCACGCTCACCGANCTCGCCACCGTCGCCGGATCGCGGTGGCGGGTCGAGGAATGCTTCCAGCAGGCCAAGAACGAGGCCGGCCTCGACCACTATCAGGTGCGCACCTACCGGGCCTGGTACGCCCACATCACCTTGTCGATGCTGGCCCTCGCCTGGCTCGCCGGGTCGAAAAACCAAGCGATAAAGGGGGAATAGGGATCGAAGATCAGGGCATGATCGCGTACACGGTACCCGAGGTCCGCCGGCTACTCGTGCAACTGATCCTGCGACACGCGCATCCCGATGAGCACATCTGGTCCTGGTCCCACTGGCGACGACGCCGGCAACACCAGGCCCGCACCTCCCACTATCGACGCCGCGGTCACCTACCATAAGTGCCGTTGCAGTATTAGGTGCCGCCGACTGCTGGGTGGTCGGCGAGAACTCCGCCAGCGCTGCCGGGTGCGCGGACAGCAGCGTGCGGTGCACACGGGCGTCAACACCAAGCAGAAAACACCGATCTAGTCTAGCAACTATGCGAAAGGAATCGTAGGTTGCTAATCCTCGCCGGCCCTCCCCACACACAGCCGAAAACACGATCAAATTCTGTGAAGTCGTAGAAGGTCGACGCTGAAAAGTATCCTCACGACTCGTTCCTCCTCATCGGTTCCCGTTAGATACGGGTGGTAGATGCGGCGATGTCGCGGTACGGCTTTGCCGTGAAGTCTCGAACTCCCCCACTGGTTCGATGCACATATGCGCCCAGCGCATCTGTGCCCGGACGTACGCGATCTCACGGACCACATTTCGGGCGGAAACGTTGCGCCAGCCGCCGTAGAGGAGTCGGAGCAGTGCTATAGGGACGTGGGATAGGAGCGTCGGCATGCGGTGCCTCCTGTAGGTGGTCGGCGCAGTGCGCCCAAAGAGCACATGTCAGAGCACGCCGAGGTCGAATCATAGGGCAAGAACGAACCCGTGGAGGGGAGAGAACAGAATTCGATTCTCAGTCTTTGGCAGCAGCTTTGTCTGGCAGTCGAGTTCTAATTCGTCCCAGGCGGACCAAGGTTGTGAGCATATCGGTTCGAGGATGCGTTCCTGCGCGACGAGCGCGGGCACAATCGCTTCACTGGGATGCCTGTCGTAGAATCCGGCGAACGCGTCCGCTCGGACTGCAGACCGGAACGGCGGACCTCAATTTCCTATCTTCGGCAGGACGAGTGCGATACGCAACTTCGAGTCGATCGTCTGGCTGAGCGCGAGTGATTGGTCGAGCAACGGGCCGAGATCTTGTACTTTGGCATCGGCCACGGAGAGTGTCTTCACGATCTCCGCAGCCGGGGCGGCCGCTGCGTTCGCCTGATCGGTGGCGGACTGCCCCGCTTCGATGATCCCTCCGAGCGGGGCGTCCGCGGACTTCAACGAGTCGCCCAAAGAATGCAAGTGATCGCCAAGCGTGCCCAATGTGTGGTCGGCCCGGCTGAGGGAGTCGAGCACTCCGACTACCTGAGGTAACCCCGCGTGGAGGGCCTGATCTGCGGGAGGCAACTGCTGTGCACCGTCCAGCGCCTGGTCGGTGGTGTCGTCGACGATCTCCGCTTGTGCGACTCCATCTTTGAAGATGTCGTTGGAAATACTCAGATCGCGTGTCACGATCAGGATGCCAGCGAGAACTGCGATGGTAAAGGATAGGGCGATCGCCCAGGAGAGCCGTAACATGTGTTCTGCCTTTCACTCGCTCAGTGGCCGGTATCGAACTGGTGTGAGTGATCACGAGGGGGGCGTGGGTGCGACACCGAGGGCGGGAAGATTGAGGTCGTTGACCGGGGGGCCGATCACAGCGAGAAGGGGACCGAACTCCTGCACGTGGGCGGCCTCTTCCCGAACGACCGCGAGGGTCGCAGAGATTGCGGAGGCTTTGGGGCCGAGCGCGCCGAGGGATCCCTGGACGGTGGTCAGTCCGTTATTGATTGCCTCCAGTTGGGTCGTCACGGATCCCACTGCCGTGGACAGGCCGGCCACTGTGGGACTGGCGTTGTCGGCACGACCGGTCACCTTCACCAGGAGGTCGGGCAGCGGCGCTGCGATCTCGCTGACCGTGCTAGTGGAGGCGTTCAGCGTCTTGGCTTGGCCGGAGAGTTCACCGGCCTTGTCGGTGAGTCCTTCAAGATCGTTCGCGAGCGGCGTCAGGGTCTGGATGTCGGAGGCCAGCCGCGCATGCTTGGGCACGAGAATCCCGGTCAGGGTGTCGAATTGGCCGGCAGAGTCGATCAGTTCGAGACTGAGTTTCGATGGCCGCCCCAGCGGATCGCTCACATCGCGCACAGCGGGAAAGAACCCGTTGAGAGCGCACAACAGTACGGCCGATCCCACTCCCAGCGTGAGAACGAGCGCGGTCCATACCTTCTTGGTTATCATCAGTTCCCTTCGGGGGCAGGAATGAATGTGTCGGTGGCGGGAACGAGCGCGAGCTTGTTCGTCGTGCGAGTGAGTTCCGCGTTGAGCTGGTTGACCAGATCGATGGCTTGGGTGAGTTCGTTGTCGACGCCAGACACCGTGGTGTTCGCGCTTGCCGATATCTGGTGCAGGGATGCCGCTGAGCCCTGCAACGTGGTGGCGACACCCTCAAGTTGGTTGGCGATCTGGGTGTCTCCCTGACCTGCGGCGAGCAGCGTACGCGCGTTCGGCAGGAGTGCGTCGAGGTGGTCGACGTCGGTCGCGGTGGCAGCGTTGAGCTGGGTCAGCACACCGGCGAGCTCGTCGAGTTGCCTGCGGGCGGTGGCGGGCGCGGTCAGATCCGCGCGTTGGGCGAAGAAGTCGTTGGTGAGGCGGAAGTTGTCCACGACGGTGCGCGCGCTGTGTTGCACCTGTAGGCCCTTGTGGATGGAGGCCACCACCAGTGCGAACAGGACCACTGCGACGACCGCGGCCAAACGGCCCAGCCACTCGGTCGCCACCGAGAACCCGGTTACGTCGGGGATCGCGGGCACAAGCACATCCGTCCGGTGCGGCATCGCACCTTTTCGGTAGGGCAGCGCCGTCGCCGGCACATCGAATCGCTGATATTTGGTCAGGCCTCGGGGCGGGAACGCGTCGGGAGGTAAATCGTTGGGCTGCTGCATATCAAGTCCAGTTGGAGTAGTAGTGGTGCCGGTTCGTCGACGGTGAAAGTGTGCTCAGCCAGGAAGTGGAAGCATCTGGTTGATCGTTTTCGCCGATTCGACAGAGACCCTCAGGTCGTTTACCAGCCCCTGCACGATCACCAGCAGCTGGTTTCCCTGCTCTCCGAACGCGGCGGCCGAGGACACCAACGGGAGCACGGTGTTCTGGACCTCGCCGAGAATGGACTGGATGTTGGTGAGCTGGTCGTTGGTCATCTGGGCACCCTCGGTGCTGCTGGCCAGCATCGCCGCCGCCGGGGCGATTGCCTCGTCCAACTTGATCAGTAGCGGACCGAGCGCGGCGGTGGCATCGAGCGCGGTTTGTGCCGTATGGGTGAGCTCGGTCAGTTGCCGGAGTTGGCCGGTCACCTTGTCGTTGACGTCTACGATGCCCTGGGAAGCGGCGATGCTCGTCACATTGGCACGCTGCTGATTGTCGAGTCGGTTGTTCAGGTTGAACACTACGAACGTGAGCAGGCCGAGTACACCGACCGCCACGATCGCCAGAACCATTCGAGCGGGGCCCCCGCGGCTTCCGAAGAAAATCACAGAACGTCTCCTACTTTCCTGACAGGTCGCTTGCGGATTCCTCTGCGGATACCCGGGCGTCGTGAACCTTCGCCGCCGTCGAACGGGCGTCGTCGAGGATGGCCCCCAGCGTGGCGCTGTTGGCCGCCAGTGCCACGGTGGCGCCATCGACGGGCGGCTGCAACGAGTTGATGTGCGTCGTCAGAGTGTCGAGTGAAGCGACGAGGTCGGTCACATTCGCGCCGGCCCGATCGAGCGTCGCCTGTACATCGCCACTGATCTGACCGGTCAAGTTATTGAGCTCGGTGGTGACGGTCGCATCGGTGATGAGAACGCTTGCAAGCGCGGTCTTCATCTTCTCGAGCGACGCGAACGCGGACAGTGTCACCTTCTCGTGCTCGACGATCTTGTCCAGCGCAGGGTTGTAGTTACCGGCGGACACGACCGCTTGGTCCAGACGGTAGGGGGTGGCGGTCAGGTCGTAGATCCTCGGGCCCAGGTAGAACACAGAGACCGGAATCAGGGCGAGTAGGAGCAGCCCTCGGACGGTGTTCGTGGCCTTCGAGGCCCGAGGCGGTTCTCCGCCAGGCACGACGTCGCTCGCCGCATAGGGCAATTCGAACTGCATTGTCCGGTCGTCGTAGGCGTGACTGGCTGGGTGGCTACGGCCCGGGAGCGAGGTCATGATTCGATCACCGAGACCAACGCGATGGTGCGCAGCGCGGTCACGGTGTGGGTGAGCAGTCCCTTGACGATGAGCTTGTGCTGCAAGATTTGCCCGAGCACCGTCATGCCCCGGTGGGTGAAGAAGCCCACGGGGATGAGTCCGCCAGCCTTCATCGGCAACTGTGACACGTCCACGATCTGCTCGACGGTGGCGATGACGGTCACGGCGGGTTTCCCGACGACATCGTTGTAGACGACTGCCTCGTCTGTGCCGAATACGATCGTGCAGGCGCTGTCGGTGTCCGTACTGATAATGGAAACAGGTCGAGCGATCTTGCGTGCGAACTTGATTCGCGTAGGAAAATTTTCGAGGTTCTGCCCGAGCAGCATCCCGACAATATTCGCGACGCCATTCGCGTCCTCACCATCGAACAAGCTGACGGGGTACGTATCGGGTTTAACAGTGGTCATGGGGCGGGCCTTTCAAAGCAGGAGGGTGACGACGTGTCGTGCGGTCTCGCACGGGGACTCATCCGGGCGGAGGGTCGGGCATCCCAGATGAACAGGAAGGTATTGAGGACGACTCTCGCGTTCTAGACACCGCGGACATCAGGTCCTTGGCGAACTTGATCTGCCCCGGGACGATGACGCCGAACACAGAGGAGTTGCGTGGCGGCCACTCGACATGTCATTGCAGACAATCCGGACGAGAGTTTCGAGAATCCTGACACGGTCACCAACAAGTTGAAAGGCGTTTCAGCTTATCGGTTATCAATCCGACCTGCTGGAATCGGCATGAGCGCGGTGAACGCCGCGCAGGTCATCGACTCCGAACCTCCGTGCCAAGGCAGTTCGTGACCTTCAGCGGCCACCGTAGAGAGAGCGTGTTGCGAATCGGTCGTCAACGACGACGTTGGAAGCGACACCTTCACATGAAAATGGATCTCAGCGGACACCAGCCCGGCGGGGGCCGTCGCCGGGCTGGTGTATGGCCGCGCCAAGGGCGCGTGGGAGAAACGCCCTCCCACGCACCGACCCTCACTGCGAGAGGCCCGCCATCCGCGTCATGCCGCGGACCCCGAGACCGCCGTCGCTATTGATTATGGTGCCGGTCACCGCCGAGGTACGCTCCCGCGAGGCGAGAAGCGCGTATGACCAAGAGTGATCCTCAGGCTGGGCGACGACGCCCAGCGGATTGATGCCCTCGATTAGACCCTCGATGTCTGGCACGTCCTTGAGGCTTTGGCCCTCGTTGGCCAGGGCCGGGATGCCGCGCAGTTCGGTGATAGTGCCGCCTGGTGCAACGCCGTTGACGCGTACCTTCGGCGCCAGCTCGTACGCGAGTTCGGCCACAAGGCCACGGACAGCGAACTTCGACGACACATACAGCGGACCGCCGCCACCGGGATAGAAGGCGGCGTTGGAAAGGGTAAGGATGATGTCGCCCTCGTTCTCGATCAGCTGGTCGAGCGCCGCCTTCACACTCAACAGATTGCTCTTTACGTTGACGCCGAAGAGTTGATCGAACGCCTCACTGATCCTGTCCTTGGGCAGTTGTGGAATCTCGGTGAAGTAGTCGAATACGCCGACCACGCAGACGAGCGTGGTAAGCGGCCCGAATGCGTCCACGACGTCGGCGACGGCGCGTTCGTTATCAGCCATCGACGTGGCGTCGCCTTCCGTCACCACGACGGAGTCGGCGGGCAGTGCGTTACGCAAGTCCTTCACCTTCTCCGGAGAGATTTCGAGGACCCCCACTTTCGCGCCTTCTTGCACGTAGAGCTCGACCACAGCGCGGCCGATACCCGATCCGCCGCCGGTGACGAGCGCCACCTTGCCGTCCAGAAATCCCACGGGATCAGTCCTTTCTGAATAGAGCCGACAGGGGGCTCGCTTTGAGTTCCGAGCCCGGGCCGTAGGGCGTGTTGAGTAGCGCCGAGTAGAACTCCGGCGTCTGCCAGGTGAGGCTCTCGAGTTGCAGCGGATCCAGATGAGTCTGGAATCCGAGGCGCGGCGACGTGACGACGAGACGCTCACCACTGCCGGTGCGGGTGTAGCCGACCTGGATCACCGTGAACTCGTTGGCGACCTGGATTATCGGCTCTGCGCCGTCGTTGTGGATGATGCTCATGATGACTCCTCCGTCACATAATCAGGGCGAGGTTGTGTGTCATGATTGTTGTCTGATCTAGCAGCACAACACGTTTGGCCATCAGGAAGCTATCGCCTGCGCGCCGGAGGACATCCGTACGCTCGCCCGAGAGGACATCGTATGTAGCAACGTCACCGCGGGTGCGGTAGAGCAGCAGGTTCGAGGTGACCTTGAACTCGTCCTCACTATCACCCGTAGCGACCCGAACGTTGGTGACGAAGTGCCGTGAACGCGACGGCGGATCCTCCGCCCACGCGTACTCGGTCTCGAGGCGCAGCACGCGCATCTCCATCGAGTCCGCGTCGTCGTCCATATGGGTCATTCCCTCGACGACGTCGGTCACGGCCTCACGTTCCCGGGTGACCCGAATCGGCACAACGTAGCTCAGATCCTCGGTGACGAGTGCCAGCCACTCCCGGTACTTCCCGGCGTCGAGCAGCTCTGCCTCCATGTAGAGCCATTCGGTGATCTCTCGAACGGTGGTGTCCGAGACCCGTGTCTGCGTATTCATGGCCTACGCCTCCGCTTTAGCTGGGGACTTGGACTTAGCTGCCGCCGGGGTCGACGCGTCCGCCGTGCCACTGCCGTTGCTGTTGCCGTCGCGCAGCGGTGACTCCGCGAGCATGAGCTGCATCCAGTATTCGAGGAAGTTGCGCTGGTTAGCCTCGGCGTAGTCCAGTGGGTAGGCCTCTCCCGGTCCGGTCCAGTTCGGATCGGGTTCGAGAACGCCGCGGCCCATCTGATAGTTGAGTTCCCCGGTCTTGGCGAACTGGCCGCCCATAACACGGGTGATGCTGCGCCAGTTCTCGGCGTCGTCCTGTTCGAAGCCGCCGGAGATTCCGAAGGTGCGCAGGTAGGACTTATAGCTCTCGTCCTTGAACCAATCGGGTGCGTCCTTCTCCACGAGGAAGAAAGACATCACCTCCATCTTGTCCGGTCCGAGCGGATGCCAGAGGCGCAGCGTCAGGAATGCAGTCGGCGCAGAGAGGTGATCCTTCCCCATCAGGAAGTTGCCGATCGATAGATTCGGGAACACGGTGCCATGGATGAAGGCAGTGGGCCGGAAGATTTCGACCTGCTCCGGCGTGAGCCGACGTTCCAACTCTTCAACGATGTTCTCCGGAAGGCCCATGAACTCCGGCAACGGCATACCCGGCGGCGGACCAATGATACCCAGGCCGTGCCCGTGCCCGGTGTGGATGTGTTCGCCATAGAGCGCGAACTGCGGGTCGGGCGGGGCGAGCCCCAGCTCGACCATCGAGCGGTGGGTCATCATGGTGTGATACGCGTCGCCGACAAAGTTGTCGGCACCGAGCTTCCAGTTCGCGTCGATCACCCAACGCTGCGGCGCGCCGACGACCTGCAGTCCGGCGTCACTGCGGTCCAGAACAATATCGAGGTAGAACTTCAGGTCGCCGAGGTAGTCCTCGAGCGAATCGGCATGCGGGTCCAGCGAGCCGAAGATCAGGCCCTTGTAGCTGGCCAGATTCGGCATCGGCCGTAGGTTCCAGTCGGATTTCTTCAGCTGATTGCCATACGCATCCTTGCCGGCCGGAACACCGACCAGACTTCCCGTGTTGCTGTAGGTCCAACCGTGGTAAGGGCATCGGAAGTGTGAGGTGTTCCCCATCTCCGCGCGGCACACCTGCATACCGCGGTGGCGGCAAGCATTGAGGTGACCGCGGATCTCACCGCCCTCGTCGCGGCAGACAATGAACTGATCTTCGGAGATGTACCGCACAACGTAGTCACCGCGCTCGGGGATCTCACTCTCATGCGCGAGGAAAACCCACGCATGACCAAAGATCCGCTCGCGCTCGACGTCGTGCACCTCTGGATCGTTGATGATCGCGGCCGGGACGGTCCAGTCGGAATTCACGTCATGCAAACCCTTTTGGAGGGTCTGCCGGAGTTCGTTGCTCAGCATGCTTTCAGCCTTCTCGAGTCAGACATTCTTTTCTCCTTCTGGAAGTCGGGGCCTACGAGACGAATTCCGCACAGGCAAAGTCATCTACTTGACTGACGTTCTAACATGTTAGTATCTTTGCTCACATCGGTCAACGTAATTTTGTGTCGCAGGTCACCGACAACCTGTTTATGTGCCGTAGGCCATCAATAAGGAGAACGCAACATGACAACACCCGTACTTTCGCCCGAGTGGATGCAGACATATGGCGAGCTGTGGAACAACACCGAGGCGACACGCCAGGGACTCAAGGAACTGAGCATGGTCATCGAGTACCGACTCGCCGAGGACGAGAGCCGCGCAGGTCAGATCCAGGTGGTCTCGGGCGAGGTCGTCCGGGCGGGTGCCCCGGCTGACGGCGTCAAGCCAGAGTTCGTGCTGACAGCCAATACGGACATCTGGCAGCGCCTCGGCAAGGGCGAACTCCCGGCATCCAAGGCGATGGTCACTCGCATGGTCAAGTTCCGCGGGCCAATGTCGGTCGCTCTGGCCCACCTTCCATCCCTGGAAGCAGCAATGAAGATGATGGGCCAGATCGATGGCACAGACTGGTCGGTGTAACGGGACAATGCCTCTCACCGGACAGTGAAATGTCCGTGCCGCCTTGAGCATCCGCCGCTGCGGAACAACAGAGCAGGGCGGCGTCCTGGTCGCGCACGCGACCAGGACGCCGCCCTGCGGCTTGGTCACATCATCAGCAATGGGCATACACGGGTCGTGTACAGAAAAACCATCCTCCACTTCGCCCTTCCATACTAGTACAACAACCGAGGAGAAGGTCCGTGAAGACTCTCATCGCAACGGAAGAGACGCAGGCGGACCCGGCAACCGAGCTGTGGATCTGCGAGGTCTGCGAATTCGTGTACGACCCCAAGTTGGGCGACCCGGATGGTGACATCTCCCCAGGAACCGCCTTCCAGGATATCCCCGACGACTGGGTCTGCCCGGTCTGCGGGGCACGCAAGAAGGAATTCCGCAAGATCAAGCCGGGCGAGGAATACCAGGACGTGAGCGAAGACTCGTGACGAGCGAGCTGATGAGCGTTTCCCACGGTTGGGTGATTTCGGTGTTGCGGATTCCCGCACCCACTCCGACCGCGTGGCCACGCCATGAACCTAACCATGCGCCAGACCACCGAGCACTGCAACGCTTCTTGGATGGACCGCGCCGCAAGGGAACGGCCGGCGCGAATACTCCTGGGTGCGGATCCCGATCCGGATCGCCTGGGCACCCGGGCGGGGGCACTGGCTGCTCGCCCGCCGATCCCTGTCGGATCCGACCGAGATCGCGTACTACATCTGCGCCGGACCTCGGCGTACCACGCTTACCGAACTCGCCGCCGTCGCTGGCTCGCGGTGGCGGGTCGAGGAATGCTTCCAGCAGGCCAAGAACGAGGCCGGCCTCGACCAGTACCAGGTGCGCACCTACCGGGCCTGGTACGCCCACATCACCTTGTCGATGCTCGCGCTCGCCTGGCTCGCCGGGGCGAAAACCGAAGCGGTAAAGGGGGAATCGGAACCAATGATCAGGGCATGATCGGCTACACGGTACCCGAGATCCGCCGTCTACTCGTGTATCTGATCCTGCGACACGCCCACCCCGACGAGCACTTCTGGTCCTGGTCACACTGGCGCAGACGCCGACAACACCAGGCCCGCGTCTGTCATTACCGAACCCGCGGCCACCTGCCATAAGTGCCGTTGCAGTACTAACCCTGGGGTTTTTTGAAGTTCTAGGGATGGCAGCTGGGGCCGACGTGGCCGTAAGTCCCGCATCGTAGGCCGCTCGGTCAGCATCGGCGGACGCGAAAGGCGTGGGCGGCGGGTCGTCAGACGGACGCGGCGCGGGGCATACTGACCGGCATCACTTCGTACTGCTTGGTCGGGCGGTGCAGGCGCGGATCGCTCATCCACTGCGAGACACGATCACGGTGGGCCATGACGAAGCGGCAGTACGACACACCCTCTGCCCGACAGGCGATCTCTTGCACATCGATGGGGAGGCCTGTTGCCTCCGAGGACCAGCCTGCCGCGTATCCCGCCTGAAGATGGCACGCCCGGCTACGATGCCCGTCGTTCAGCGCCTCCCGTGCACTAAACGAGTTGTCCGACTCCCACAGGACGAGGAAGTCCTCGTCGAGCTTCGGCTCCCACAACAGCAGTTGGACGTCTCCGTAGCCCGCCCATGCAAAGTGGAACGGGCCGGTAAGGACGCGATACTGCGGTTCGGTCATACCAATTCTGCGATCGGTGAAGAAGGCCGCAGCGTGACTGAGCCCGATGAGACGACCGAACCGGTACATCACGGCGGGTGCCAGTTCGGCACCGAGGATCTCGACCAGCTCACGCGGCAGGTCGCTGGCCACGACGTGGGTCGGGACCAAGGCGTGGGGAATGCCGGCGAGTGACACCTGGGCACGGCCCGGATCGCGCCTGAAGCGCTCCTGATACTCGCACATGTCATCGAGGGCACGAGCGATCAATGCCGACACCTGTGTCTGAGTCATGGCTTCTCTCCTCCGCGGGTGGACGCACCCTCCAGATAGACGACGAAGCGGTCGCCACACCGACGGCTGTGCTGCTCTGCGAGGGTCCGCGCGCGCTTGGCGCCACGTCGCTCGAGCGCCTCGAAGATGGCCCGGTGCTCGATTCTGGATTTCGCCATCGACTCCCCCATCTGGTCGCCAGCGAACGGAAGCCGCGCAAGCTGATAGCGCAGCAGCGACCATAGGCCCTCAACGGTCTGGATGAGCCGCGGCATGCCGCTGCCCTCGATGATCTTCAGGTGGAACTGGTAATTGAGGTCACCGTAGGCCACTTCGTCCGCTCGATCAATGGCCACCTCCATCCGCTCAAGCACGCCACCGAGCTCAGCGAGCTGCTTGGCGCTCATCGCTTTGGCAGCAGCCTCGGCGGCGAGGCCTTCGAGCACGCCACGTATCGCGAACAGCTCGGTGACGGCCGTGGAACTCGGCCGAACAACGCGACACCCGACCTGGGGGATGATCTCCACGAGTCCCTCTGACTCCAGTCGCTTGAGAGCCTCGGATATCGGCGTGCGACTAATCTGCAGCTCTTCGGACAGTGCGTAAGTCGAGAGCGTGTCGCCGGGCTGCCAACGCCCGCGGAGAATCTCCGCGGTGAGCTGCTCGTACGCTTGACCGCTTCGATTGAGGCGCTGGCTGACCATGGGATCCTAGAGGTGTGCGAAGTGAACGATTCACTCCAGTGTATTGCACCGGTGGACGCGCAGAGTGTATTGCACCGGTGGACGCGCAGAGTGTATTGCGCCGGTGGACGCGCTAACCACCCTGGTTAGCATGTTACTATGCTAACCAGATAGTTTGGGTGATTTCGGTGTTGCGGATTCCCGCACCCACTCCGACCGCGTGGCCACGCCATGAACCTAACCATGCGCCAGACCATCGAGCACTGCAACGCTTCTTGGATGGACCGCGCCGCAAGGGAACCCGAGCCGAGGGCACGTGACGGGCTGGGGTCTCGCCAAAGCCGGGCGACCAGGAATTCCGGGTGATCGACACTCCGCGAGCAGGTCTCGCAGCGCCGCCGGCCACCGGCAACAGCGCTTGCCAAGATCTCACCCCATCCCGCCAGCCCGATCCGTGACCGACCGCGTCCACCGAAGGGTCTGGAAAACCATCTTCCACTATGCGCCTTAGCGCGCTAGCATACTAGTACGGACAACCTAGGAGGAGTTTCGTGAAGACTCTCATCGCAACGGAAGAGACGCAGGCTGACCCGGCAACCGAGCTGTGGGTCTGCGAGGTCTGTGAAGACGTGTACGACCCCAGGCTGGGCGACCCGGAGGGTGGCATCTCCCCAGGAACTGCCTTCCAGGACATCCCCGACGATTGGGTCTGTCCGGTCTGCGGGGCACGCAAGAAGGAATTCCGCAAGCTCAGGCCGGGCGAGGAGTACCAGTACGTTGGCGAAGACCTCGTGACAGGCGAGCTGGGATGAGTACTCCCCCCAGCGGCCGCGTCCTCGTCTGCGTCAAGCAGATACCCGCCCCGAGTACGGTCGCCTTCGACGAACGCACCAAACGCATTCACCGCGATTCCGACGCTGCAATCACCAACCCCGCCGATCTGTGTGCTCTCACGCACGCACTCTCGCTGCGCGATGCGCTCGGCTGGGAGGTAGTTGTCGTCACCATGGGACCACCCGCCGCCCAGGCGACCCTCCTCGACGCACTACACCGAGGCGCCGACCACGCCATCCATCTTCTCGACCGTCGTTTTGCTGGGGCCGACACGCTGGCGACGGCCCGCGCGATCGCCCGCCTCGTCGAACGTGAATCGCCTGACCTCGTCCTCACCGGCCGCTGGACGCTTGATGGCGCCACCGCACAGGTCGGTCCGCAGGTCGCCGAACTGGTCGGCCTGCCGCAACTCACGCAAGTCCTGTCGCTGCACCCCGGCGACGACGGTCGCATCCGGGCCGAAGTGGAAACCGACATCGGGACGGAGGACTGGTCCATCGAGCTGCCGGCATTGGTGTCGGTCGGACGTGGAATGGAGCCGCCCTGGGTCGTCGACGCCGTCGACGCCGCGGCCATCGAGACGGTCACCGCAGATGACCTCGGAGGAGGCCCTCGCGACTTCGGGACACGCGGATCACCGACTTTCGTCGTCGAGATCCGTCCCGGGCATAGCATGCGCTCCACGGAGCACGACGCCGACGCCGCCGCCAGCATGATGACTGCCGTATTGGCGGCGGCCCGCGAGGACCTCGGGGCCGCGACCTACGTGGCAGGTCCGTCATCTTCGCAGCGGGAGATCTGGGCTGTCGCCGAGCCGCTGCCAGGTGGCGGGCTTCACCCCACCAGCCTTGAAGCCCTCGCCTGCGCCCGCTCGGTCGCTGCCGAGCTGCATTCTAAGACCGTTGCCGTCCTCCCCGGTGCGCACAATAGCGACGCGCTGCGCGTCCTGCACGCGCACGGGGCGGACCGGGTGATCGTGCTCAGTGACGCCGGGCTCGCGGAGTATGCCACGGAGCGCTTCACTCGCGCCCTCAGCGCAGCGATCAGCGCCGGCTCGCCGTTCGCGGTGATCGCCCCGTTCAGCGCCCGGGGGCGCGACTACGCGCCGCGCGTCGCGGCCCGACTGGGCCTCGGGCTCACCGGGGATTTCGTCGCGCTTGAGGTACGTGGCGCAGACAGCGACGATCCGGACCTGCTCTGGCTCAAGCCTGCGCTCGCGGGAAACGTGCTCGCTCCTGTCATCGCGCACACCACCCCATCGATGGGCACACTACGCCCCGGGTCCTTTTCGGTCGCCGCCGTCCGAGACGAAGGCCATCCGCAGATTGACGTCCTTGAGCTGGCCGACGATGTCGCCCACGACCGGTGCATGCCGATCGAGCGGCGGGTCGAGAATCCCGAAGCTCCCCATCTGACAGCCGCGCGGGTGGTCATCGGCCTGGGACCCGGACTCGATGCGGCGACACGGCGGGCTGCCGAGCGGTTGGCGCAGACGACTGACGGTGCAGTGGCGGCCACCCCTGCTGCGGTGGCCGCGGGCGATGCGCCGCAGCAGATCGAGATCGGACCACTCGCCCGCACTATCTCCCCTTCGTTCTATCTGGGCCTGGGGCGACACGACCCTGGGACCCTCCGCGCGGTGGCTGGAGCAGGGAAGATCGTCGTGGTGGACCCGGACGCTCAGCTCGACGAACTATCCGGCCTCGCCGACGCAATCGTCACTGCGGATATCGAATCAATCCTTGGCGATCTGTTAACGCAAGTGCTAGGAACGCACACTTTTTGACAAGGCTACGGTCGGTGGAGTGTGGGCTTGATCATCGTGTGTCGATCTGTCTGTGGTCGAGGTGCATGGGTGGGTGGAGGTTCCAAGCACTGATTTTCCACGTTTCCAGATCGAGCGAATGTCACGTCCAGATGGTCCAGCCGCACAACTTCCAATGGTCGTTGTATTGACGGCCCGGACCCACGATTCACCACGAGGAGATTCATATGAGCATCCCCATGTCTGCCCGGGACCTACAGGGCGTCTACAACATCCTCCCGACCCCGGCCCTCAAGGACGTCGATCTGCTCGCCGTCGAGGACACGGTCGACCACGAGGAGACCGTCCGGCTCGTCCGATCGGTCCTCGACGGGGGCGTCGACGGGATCATGACCAACGGTACGTTCGGTGAGGCCGCGACCTTGTCGCAGAAAGAGCTCGAAGGGTTCGTCGGCCAGGTTGTGCGCGAGGTCGACGGCGCGGTGCCCGTGTTCGCCGGCGCTACCGCGTTGAGCACCCGGGAGACCATCCTGCGCGGTCGCCGGCTGATGGACCTGGGCGCCACCGGGCTTTTCCTCGGCCGTCCCATGTGGTGCCGGTGCGACGACGAGACCATCATCGGCTATTACTCCGACGTGGCCGCCGCGCTGCCGCACGCCCCGATCGTGATCTATGACAATCCCGAGGTCTTCAAGGGCAAGATTTCGACGGCCGTCTACCGAAAGCTGGCACAGATCCCCACGGTCATCGGCGCCAAGTATGTCGCGTTGGGCGAGGGCTACGAGGCAGATGTCGCGGCCTGCGGCGACGACCTGGCGATCATGCCCCTGGACACCGACTGGGTCAGCGCCCGCCAGCGGGTGGGCGAGGCCGCCCGGGCGGTGTGGACCGGAAGCGGAAACTGCGGCATGGCTCCGCTCGTCGCACTTCGGGAGGCGATCGGCTCGCAGGACGAGGACGGCGCCCGGGTGATCACCGACGAGATGCGGCATGCGATGGAGACCCTCTTCCCGCACGGAAGTTTCGCGGAGTTCTCGCTGTACAACATCCCGCTGGAGAAGGCGCGTTTCGCCGCCGCCGGGCTCGTCGATCCAGGACCGGCGCGTCCGCCGTACCACCACCTTCCCCAGGAATACCTCCGCGGGGCGCATGAAGCCGGGACCCGCTGGGCCCAGCTGCAGCAGAAATACACCCAGGCGACCGTCGTCGCCACCACCACGAAGGAACTGTGACATGGCTCATCAGAAGCTGTCCTACGCCGAGCTGCGCGTGAAGGACTTGGCGAAGGAACTGGAGTTCGCCACCGAGGTGCTCGGCCTCGAAGTGTGCTCCCGCGACGGCGATACCGTCTATCTGCGCTGCGGGTACGACGACTACGTCGACCTGAGCATCACCCAGGGCGGCACCGGCGTGAAGAACTTCGCCATCCAGGTCGACGGGCAGGAGGACCTCGACCGCATGGCCACACGTCTGGCTGATGAAGGCGTCGCGACGGAGACTTCCACCGATCGCGTTCCCCAGGTAGAGAAGTCGCTGTCCCTGCAGCTGCCCAGTGGCCACGACATGGAGTTCGTGGTGCTGCGGAACAACACGCAGACCCACATCCAGCCGGCCTTGACCAAGGTGAAAAAGACCTACGGTGGCGTCAACCCGATCGACGTCGACCACATCACCCTGCGCGTCGAAGACGTCAAGGGCACGGCGGAGTTCCTGAAGACAGTCCTGGACTTCCGTATCTCCGAGGCGTTCTCGCCGGCACCGGGCGAGTGGGGCGCGGCCTGGACCCGGGTGGGGGAATACCACCACGACGTGGCGATGATGCAGAAGCGGCACCCCGGGGAGACCCTCGACCACCTGTGCTGGACGCTCGTCAGCTGGGAGCACATCAAGAACGCCTGCGACTACTTCGCCCAGGCCGGTCTGCTCACCGAGACCCACCCGGGCCGGCACGGGGTGGGCGGCAATCTCTACACCTACCTCTGGAGCCCGGGCGGCAACCGCTACGAGCTCAACGCCGAGATGCCACGCATGGTCAACACCCCGGCCGAGCCCAAGATCTGGACCGACCTCCCGTCGATGTTCAGCGCGTGGGGTGATCTGCCTCCCGAGTCCTTCACCTTCGGGTCCTGAGCCATGCCAGAGTTCCAGAGCGACCTGACCCAGGCGGAGTTCGACAGCTTCCTCTCCGACCTGAAGAAGATGAAGTCTCGCGACGACCAGCACGTGGCCGAGCAGCACCTCGTCGTGTCCTCCTCCGACGCCCACTGGCTGACCGAGGAACAGACGGGTAACCCCTCGGAAATCGGTTTGCTGCTGCGCGTGCCCATGAAGACCACGGAGTTCTTCCTGCAACGCATCCCGGCCGCGTCGGCCACCGACCTGCAGCGCCACGTCCACGAGTCGATCCACTACGTGATCTCGGGCAGTGGCTGGTCGGAGATCGGAGATCAGAAGGTGACCTGGACCAAGGGGGACTTCGTGTACACACCCCCGTGGATCTGGCACCGGCACTACGCCGCTGACCAGGCCGAGGTGGAGATGATCATCATCGAGAACTCCCGGCTGCTGGGAGCCATCGACGCCNCCCGCCGCGAGAGCCTGGGCAATGTCAGTTTCGACGAGCATTTCGCCACATCCATCACGAGGGAGAACCCAGCATGACCACCTCCACCACCGTTCCCACCGTCGGGCATCTGATCGCCGGGGAGACGACCACCGGCGACAGTTTCCGGGACCACCGCGATCCGGGGCGGCTCTCCGAGGTCGTGGCCCGGATCGCGGTGGGCACTCCGGCCGACGTGGACCGAGCCGTGACCGCCGCGCATGAGGCGTTCCTGTCCTGGCGCGACGTGGCGCCGGCGGAGCGGGCGAGCAAGCTGTTCGAGGCAGCCGAGGTGCTCTCCGGCTGTGCTGAGGAGC
>NZ_NHML01000083.1:0-1537 GCF_002165735.1 Rhodococcus sp. NCIMB 12038 | reverse complement strand
GCACCACACCCCGGTTGCCGCCGATGACGGACCAGTCCGTTCCGCATCTCGCGGAAATGTGGCCGCTCACGGGCAGGCAGACGACGTACCACTTGTCCAGTGGCGGAGACACGAGCTTCACGTCGGCACCGTAGGTATGAAGGAAGATATTCACCGGACCGAGCTCGGCGGACTGCATCCGGGACTCGAACAGACCACGTGACGCCACCTGTAGGAGGTGGGGACCGTAGGAGGCGGCGACGACCGAACGTGCTTCGTCCAGATCACTGGTTCGAAAGACGTTCCCGATCGGCTCGTCCGAGACGATCAGCCTTTCTCGTGCATCGCCCCTACACCGCAACCTCGGTTCGTGGGCCGTCGGGTGTCGCCCGACAACCCGGATAATGCCTTCATGGTATCGCGCTCGCGAGGCGGCTCCGAGGCCCTTCGCCGAGCAGGAAGCCGCGGTGCACCTCACCGTACTCGGTGGGCTTCTCCCACTGCGGCCAGTGTCCGGCGCCTTCGATGACGTGAAGGTCGGCACCCGGTATCCACTGCTTGAGCAGGTCGGCCTCGTCGAGGCCTCCGGTGGGGTCGTGGTCGGTCCACAACAGAAGGGTGGGGGCGATGATCTTTCCGGTCCACGACGGGTCCCAGGCGAAGTCCTTGCGGTATTGCCAGTCCTGCAGGATGAGGGTGTTGCGGATCGCGGTGAGGAATCCCGGGCGGGTGTAGACAGCCGTGCGAAGCGCGATGAGTTCCTCGGTGACCATAGATGTGTCGTAGAACAGGAACTCGAGCCGGCTCCGAATGTTCCCCTTGCTCGGGTCCTGGACGGCGAGCAAGGTGGAGTCGCGCACCCTCGTCAAGACGTCGGGTTTGTTCGTGATGTTCCCGGGTGTGTTGAGCACGAGCCGGTCGATCCGGTCGGGATTGTGCGCTGCCGCCCATGCGGCGACCCACGCACCGAGGGACTCCCCCGACAGAAGTACTCGGTCCAGGCCAAGCGCGTCGAGCACAGCGATGAGGTGATCGGCGAAGACGTCGATCGTGTAGTGCTTGT
The DNA here is from genome assembly GCF_002165735.1 of Rhodococcus sp. NCIMB 12038. NCBI lineage: Bacteria > Bacillati > Actinomycetota > Actinomycetes > Mycobacteriales > Nocardiaceae > Rhodococcus > Rhodococcus sp. NCIMB 12038. The sequence goes on along the minus strand of NZ_NHML01000083.1, from coordinate 495 downwards.
CGGGTAGGTCGGTCCAGCCGTGCCCCACCATGTCGTAGGCGATTACGTGGAAGTCCCGCGCGAGGTCGGCGATGTTACGCGCGTATGCCTCGAGATGACCGCCCGTGCCGTGGATGAGGACCAGCGGCGGGCCGGAACCTGCCTCGAGCACCCTCGTGTTGACGCCGGCAGCGTCGACGTAACGGATGTGGTGGTCGGTCCTGGAGAGCTCACCCCAGATGCTGACGTGGTCGTTCGTGGTCATGGTCAATGTTCCTTCACTTCTCTGAGCCCGGGCTCCGCGCCCGGGATTGGGCCGGTCCTGAGGCCGCTCCTGCTTACTGGTGGTCCGCGCCACGGGCGGCATGCCTACCACCGTCGGCCGCCCAGTTGTCCTCGGTGGCGGCGATGAACGCACGGATGGATGACGACAGCCGGTCGGGCTCGTCGATCATCAGTCCGTGGCCACCGTCGTCGAACCAGTCGAGCGTGCATTCCTTGATGTGGCTCTGGAGG
>NZ_NHML01000093.1:0-1096 GCF_002165735.1 Rhodococcus sp. NCIMB 12038 | reverse complement strand
CCGGCGGCGGTTCAACCCGAGGTGGGCCAGGTGGCGGCTGACGGTGCGCACCGAAATCCTGGTGCCCTCTGCGGACAATTCCAGGGCGATCCGTCGGGACGACCACTTCTTGTCGCGGCGCAGCGTCTCGATCCGCGTCACCATCTCGGCCGGGGTGGCGGTGGGCTGGTGGTGCGGGGTGCTCGGGCGGTCGAGCAGTCCGAGTTCCCCGAACTCGCGATAGTGGTTCACCCACTTGCTCGCGCAGGCACCGGAAATGCCCATTTCGGCGGCGACGTGGGCGATGGGACGGGTCTGGCACCGCTCGACGAGTCGGCGGCGACCTTCAACGGACAGCGGGGCATCACGGCACCTCTCTGTGTCAAGTGGGAACCTGTGTGCGGGTTGTAGAGTTGCCTGTGGTGGGTCCGGGAAGTGACTGATCCGAAGTGCCGGTGTGCGGGGTGTCAGCCGGCCGCCCAGGACATGAGAGCCGCCCCCGACTGTCCTCCCAGGATCTGCCGCTAGCGCCGTTGCCGCATCGCGGAGAAGCTCGGTAGACGACATCGGACAGCCTTCTTTTCAGGCAGCGCAACGCTTCCCTGTGGCTCTTGCCGGCTTCTCTTTTTCGTCGGTAATAGGCGCGGCCGGGGGTGTCTCGGCTGATCTGGGTGATGGCCATGGTGTGCAGGCAGCAGTTCAATTGCCGGTCGCCGGCGCGGGAGAGACGGTGCCGGATGACGTCGCCGGAGGACGCCTCGATCGGAGCGGTGCCGGTATATGAGGCGAACGCGGCCGCGGACCGGAACCGGTGGATCGATCCGACCCGGGCGACGATCTTGCCCGCGGTCAGGGTCCCGATCCCGCACAGCTCGATCAGTGAGCTGCCGGATTCGGCGACTGCAGCTTCGATGTCGCTGGCGGCCTTGGAGATCCGCCGGTCAAGTTGTCGCACCTCGGAGATCAGATCCACCGCCAGTCCGCGAAGTGTTCTATCGGCGACGTCGCGGGGACGCACCCGGCGCAGCATTTGGGCTGCCCGGTCGGCGCTCAGTCCGCGGGGAGCGCCCGCAGGGATCAGGTGGGTGAGCACGACGTGGAGCCGATTGACGGTTTG
>NZ_NHML01000084.1:0-1441 GCF_002165735.1 Rhodococcus sp. NCIMB 12038 | reverse complement strand
GCTGCTTGACAGAGGAGCAAGTGGCAGTCGTTGACGGTGATGGTCTATTGGTCGCCAAACTCCGGATCGATGACAGCGCCGAAGGATTCGGCAAGCTACTCGGACTACTGGCGGAGTCCGGCGACACGCCCGACGAACCGATTCCCGTGGCGATCGAGACCTCACGCGGCCTACTGGTCGCCGCATTGCGCGGATCGGGGAGAAACGTCTATGCCATCAACCCCATGGCGGTGGCCCGCTACCGCGATCGCCACTCGATGGCCAGGAAAAAGTCCGATCACGTGGACGCGATGACGCTGGCGAACATCTTGCGCACCGATGCGCACGCGCACCGGACATTGCCTGCAGACAGCGACCTCGCGCGGGCAATCACGGTGCTCGCCCGCGCCGCGCAGGACGCGATCTGGCGGCGCACCAAGGCCACCCAGGAGCTGCGGGCACTGCTGCGCGAGTATTACCCGGGATTCCTCGACGCATTCGCCGGCGCCGGCCACACAAACCTTGCCATGCCAGACGCCCGCGCGATACTCGCGATCGCGCCGACACCGGCACTGGGTGCACGATTGTCCAAGGCCCGCATCATCTCCGCATTACGCAAGGGTGGTCGGCAACGTCGGCTCGAGGACACCGCGATCCGTATCCTGGACGCACTTCGCCGCCCCCAACTGCGGCAACCGCCGCTGGTGGAGAAGGCGTTGGGTCGTCAGGCGAGCGCCTTGCTGGCAACCCTGAATATCGAGTGCGTCAATGCCGACGACCTCAATGCCGCAGCCGCCGAGGCATTCCGGCAGCACCCCGACCACCGAATCATCACCAGCTTTCCCGGCTTAGGGGAGTCCACCGGCGCCAGGGTCTTGGCAGAGATCGGCGACGACCGCGGCCGGTTTGCCGACGCTCGCGGGCTCAAGGCGTTCGCCGGCTCCGCACCCGTCACAAGAGCATCCGGGCGCAGCACCTGCGTTACCCACCGGCACGTGAAGAACAATCGACTGGCCGCAGTCGGCTTCGTCTGGGCGTTCGCCGCCATCCCGCGACCTGGCCCGATCAAGGACCATTATGAACGGCGCCGAGCACACGGCGACCGGCACGCCGCCGCACTCCGTAACGTCTTCAACCGACTCCTCGGCCAGCTTTACCACTGTCTTCAAGCCAACCAAACCTATGACGAATCGAAGGCTTTTCCCGGCTCCGTCCATGCTGCGGAACCGGCAGCTGCTTGACGACTTACGTTGATCGGAGGTCTATCAGCGGTCCATCGACGCCACCAGGTTCGGCGACACCACCCCCCGGATCATTCGAGAGACAGGGGCAAGAAGTCATACCGAACTTGGCGACCGCAGTCCCGCGAAACGGGACCACGAAGACGGTAACGGGGCTCAGTGAGGTTCCCCCCGGAAAGTGGACACCGAATTGGCGGGGCGCCGGTCCCGCTGAAAGGATG
>NZ_NHML01000081.1:0-2222 GCF_002165735.1 Rhodococcus sp. NCIMB 12038 | reverse complement strand
GCCTCGACCTCCGAGACGGCGGCTGCGGCGAGATCGATGTCGCGGACGAGGCTGAAACCGTAGTTGAAGGACGAACCTGCCAGGCCGTCCCCGTGCGTGACCTCGATGACCTCGATTCCCGCTGCGTCCAGCGCGCGAGCGATACGGCGGGTCTGGTCCTCGGTGAATCGGTGGCGAACGGCGTGCGAGCCGTCGCGAAGAGTGGTGTCCGTAAGCCGGACCGGGGCGAGGGTCATGCTGCGCTCCTCGAGGTCGCGACCAGTTCGCCGACGCGAACAGCGGCGGCGGTCATGATGTCGAGGTTTCCTGCCCACGGGGGAAGGTAGTCTCCGTTTCCGGTGACTTCGAGGAATACCGCGACCCGGCCCATCCCATCCCAGAGGTCGTGGGGATCGTCGAACTGCGGGTCGCTCCGGAGTTGGTAGCCGGGTACGTACTTTTGGACTTCGGCGACGCGTGTGTGGATCGCCTCGGCGACGGCATCACGGTCGGCATCGGGGTGCAGGGAGCAGAACACCGTGTCGCGCATGATCATGTCTGGCTTGACAGGATTGAGGATGATGATCGCCTTGCCTTTTCGGGCACCACCGACCTTTTCGATGGCGTGCGCTGTCGTCTCGGTGAACTCGTCGATGTTCGCCCGCGTACCGGGTCCCGCCGATCGTGAGGAGATCGTGGCGACGATCTCGGCGTAGGGCACCTCGGTGACACCGGCGACCGCGTTGACGATCGGAATGGTCGCCTGGCCACCGCAGGTGATCATGTTGAGGTTGTCGGCTGCCGCATGCTCGTGCAGGTTGACGGCGGGGCAGACGAAGGGTCCGATGGCCGCGGGGGTGAGGTCGATGGCTGTGATGCCTGCCGCGGCATAGCGCGGCGCGTTCGCTTGGTGCGCCTTGGCCGATGTCGCCTCGAACACGAAGTCGGGGCGGTTCGGTTGGTCGAGGAGCCAGTCGACGCCCTCGGCACTGGCTTCGATGCCCATCGAGCGAGCCCGCGCCAACCCGTCGGAAGCGGGGTCGACGCCGACCATCGAATGCACGTCGAGGTGCTCGCTTCGCAGTAACTTCACGAGCAGGTCGGTGCCGATGTTGCCCGGGCCGACTATTGCGGCGGTCGGACGCCGGTCTCCCTGGTCAGCGCGTGTGGTGCTGGTCGAGGTGGTCATGATCCTGCTTTCGTCTGTTCGGCAGATCGAGGCTGCTCGGTAAACGAGGCGGTCACGGACCCGAGGTGCGCGAACGTGGCGGTGAAGCGGTCGCCCGGTGCCACAGGTACGGCGGCGGTGAGTGCGCCTGCCAGCACGACGGAGCCCGCGGGAAGGGTGCGACCGTGCGCACCCAGCGTGTTCGCGAGGAAGAGCAACGACTGCAGTGGATGTCCGAGCACTGCAGCACCGGCGCCGCTGGCGACGACCTCTCCGTTGCGGCTGAGGACACAACCGACGAGACTCAGGTCGGCCGCATCGATCCTCAGCGGGGTGGTGCCGAGCACGAGCGCGCCACAGGACGCGTTGTCGGCGATGGTGTCCGGGAGCGTGAGCTTCCAATCCTTGATCCGCGAATCGATGATCTCGACAGAGGCGATCGCATAATCCACCGCGTCCACGATGTCGACGATCGTCAGTCCCGGCCCCTTCAGATCCTTACGGAGCGCAAAGGAGATTTCGGGCTCGATGCGCGGGCTGATGAAACGTCCGATATCGATCGGCCGGGAGCCGTCCAGTATCATGTCCGAGAACAGGTGCCCGAAGTCCGGCTTGTCGACGCCGAACTGCGTCTGGATGGCTTTCGAGGTCAGGCCCACTTTGAAGCCGGCGATTGTGCGCCCCTCCGACTCCCATTGGCTGATCTGGTTCAACTGGACCCGGTAGGCGTCGTCGATACTCATGCCCGGGGCCTCGGCCGTGAGCGGAGTGATGGCTGAACGGGTTCGATGTGCGTCGAGGAGGCGCGCTCCGAACCTGTCGAGGGTGGTCTTGTCCACGCGAACTCCATTGTGGTTGGGGCGGTTCACTGTGCTTGCAATGGTGCGAGCTGCAGTCGCATACTTCAATTGTGTGTGCCATTGAGCGGAACAGTGCGGTGTCGATGGTCGACCGAGTCGCCGCGATTATGGACTCCTTCACGCCCGGCGACGAGTCCTTGGGGATCTCCGAGATCGCCCGGCGGACAGGTCTCGCCAAGTCGACCGTCTCGCGCATTGTCCAAGGACTCGTCAAC
>NZ_NHML01000050.1:0-13066 GCF_002165735.1 Rhodococcus sp. NCIMB 12038 | reverse complement strand
CGGACCGTCGCGCAGTGCCGCTGCGCCCATTAGTGCTGGCCGGTGGCAGTTCCTGCAGGCGAAGCGACCGAAACGGATCGGCGTCGGACAGCGTGATTTCCGATACCGAACTGCGACCCTCACCTGCGAGCTCGGTGTCCGGGATCGGGGCTGAGAAGAAGGGAAGTTCCGTGATCTTGTTCTGCGGAGGCGCAGTCGCGTCGTCGGAATTCATCGACGTTCTCCTGTCAGTGTCGGCAGCGCCGCATTGAGCGCGGGACCGGACTTCAAGTCCGCCTGATGGCTCACCGCGAATTTGTTGATCTTCGGCCAGGTACTGCGGTGGAGGGTGTGCAGGTAGAGCGAGCGGCGACGGCGCCATTTGCTGATGGACAACCCGTCCGAGAAGACCTTGGCGTCATCGGAGTCGGGCAGGACTGCGATGACGTCCAGTCCGGTGACTTTCGTGACTTCCTCTGCGTTGTAGGGGGACTCACCGATGAGGATCAACCCCAGACTTGCCCGTGATTGCACCGCGGAGAGCTGCTGTCGCAGGGCGTTCTGCGAGGCGCGTAGCGCTGCGATTGCTGTTCGCTCGGTGCGGGTGACGATTGCGATCGTTGTCGCGTTGACGATCAGTTCGACCGGAGCGCCGCGGTGCCCGATCCGGCCGGCGTCGACGATCACGTTGGTGTCGTCGACGCTCAATCCGGCCAGGTGGACGCCCAACGGTCCCCACACGGGCCGCATCGCATCTGCCTGGGCGGAGTGGACCAGCCCCGGGAGCAAGGACACCGACGATTCCGGGATCTGGATGAGTTGCTCGGTCAGAGCAGCTTTTAGGCGCCCGTGACGATTCGCGTCGACGAGATTGATCAGGGAACGATCGTGATAGTGGTTTCCGAGCATGTATCCGGCCAGGACCGGCGAGGACCCGATGGCATCCGCTTCGACGAGCAGAGTCCGGTCGGTCGGTGAGTTCAGGGCCAGGGCGAGCGCCGTGGTGCTCACACCGGGTGAGCGTGAGGCGGATGTCAGTGCGAGAAACATCGCCGGTCACCGCACTCGGTTGTCGAGGACGATCGCGACCCGCTTGGTTGCGCCGCGGGCGGCGACCCAGTTGGCCTCTGCCTCGGGCACGAGCAGGTTGAGCGTTGTCTCGCCGGCTTCGGGGATCTCCTTGGTGGAGTAGACCTGCGCCTTCGTGTTGATCGGGCCCTGTACGGGCGGGTCGTCCTGGTCGCGTGGTGTGTCCACGACACGGACCATGTCACCGGGGACGATCGGCTCGGAGGGGAGGTGGCTGTAGCTCACCGTGATGCCGACCATCGTGAGGCCTTCCCCGGGAACAACCTGATCGGTGATCGCGGACGGGAGCAGGACGGTGCCGGCCGACAACCGGGTGCTGGCACTCATTCCTACGACGCGGCCGCGGTCGCTGGCGGGCAGCGCCCCGAGATCGGCATCGACGTTGACCGATTTGGCGGCCAAGTCCTTGGACTCGATGGTCTCGCCTTGCTGCACCTCGTTCGTCAGGACGAGCACATCGGTGGTTGCGCGCATGGCGTTGACCGCGGTGAGCATGCCGATTACTGCCACCACGACGAGTGCGACACCGATCGCCAGGTAAATGGGGCGTCGACGGACGCGCGCGCGGGTATTCAGATCGGGTGGGTCGTCCTGATCTGCGCCGTTGTGCGCCGGGGGCAGGTCATCCCCGGACGAGCGGAGCTTGTCGATTTTCTTGGTCAGCAGGGATGCCATGTGGTGGTCCTTCACAGTGGACGTGTGGACATATCGGACACTTTCGTACGGCGAACAGTAGAGAGCGACCTGGACAAGTTCGCGCAAAGCTCCGACGGACTGGTGACGCCATCCGGTGCGACTGGTCCGGTGCGTGTGAGGGCGCCGCTGGGCGCGTGAACCAGCTGCGTTGCGTGGCGGATTTCGGTGGGGCGGCGACCGTGTTGCTTGTCATGGCAGTAGTGCACGCCGCTACGTTTTCGCCGGAATGTACATGGAAATCTTTGCGTCCAGCGATATCCCGACCTAGGGTGCCCGAAGCGACGGTTCCAACCATCCGGTGTTGGGCAAACTGCGCGGCATGCCGTTGACCGACTACTTCCATTGCCCCGTATAGACATTCAGGTTCGAAATGGTCTTTGTAAACATACCTGCAGTCCGTTTTGGGAGTCTCTGTTTGGGCCGACCATCGCCTCAGCACGACTAGCGATCCGTGCCGCGCGACGTCGAGCACGAGTAGCCGAATGCCAAGCACCGTCCCCGTCGATCGCACACGTGAACCCCATTGTGCTGCACGTGGCATAAACGCTTTCCCCTCCGCAACCCGCCTGGGCCCTCCCCCTCGGCGCGACTGTCGACCCGCACTCGTCTGCCTGCCACGCAGCTGTGAGTCTTCTGGGAAAACATTCCATCAGGTCCGGAACTGCGTTGTCCAGCAGGGGGGTAACACTCAAGAGTGTTACCTACACGGCTTGACATTCCCCGGGAGTAGGGTAAGGCCGCTGTATTCGCTATCGGAAAGGCCAAGCAATGGACTCGATCAGTCCGCCGAGTCTCGGTGATTTCATTCGTGCTCGGCGCACCCGGGCAACGCCGAAGCACCCGGATGGTATGACTCGGGCCCAACTGGGCGAAGAAATCTATTTGAGTGTCAGCTACATCGCGCGGCTGGAAGGAAACGTTAAGGACGCGAGTCCTTCTCCACAGGTTCTCGACGCCACCGCCAACGCACTCTGTCTCGATGATGCAGAACGTCGGCACCTTTTCAATCTGGCACGGCGAACACAGACCGAGCGTGAGGACACCACGACACCCTGGACGATCGCCGACTATCGGACACTGATTACCCCGGACATGAAGACCGCCATCGCGGCGCTGAACCCGCACCTGGTGGCGTACCTCGACGAACGCTGGAACGTCATCGACTGTAACTCGGCGTACGACAAGGCGTTCCCTGGACTGGTCGACGAGGGAAACGTGTTGCGCTGGTTCTTCTCGACTCCGGCATCAATGAAGGTCATGGTGGAGTGGGAGGCGGAAGCCGCCTTGACCGTCAGCTGGTTCCGCGCGCTGATGGGTCGCTACTACAACCCCGACTGGGCGGTGGAAACCCTCGAAGAGTTGAGCGCTTTCCCTCTCTTCCGCGAACTGTGGTCACGCGAAGAAATCCGGTTCGGCCGGCACCAGCCGTTCATGCACCTCCGCGACGCCGAGACTGGTGAGCAATACAGCGTGCACGTGCAGGTCCACGTAGAGATGCGGGGCAAGTATCCGCTGCAGATGTACCTCGGAGTGCGCCTCCCCGCCTCCTGAACTAACGGAGCGCCTTGACGAACGCAGTGATCGCCGCGTTGACCGGCTCGGGGTGTGTCCAGTTTGCGGCATGGCCGGCCACCGGGATCGTGACAACTGGCGCAGCACCAGGAAGACCTGCTTTGAGCTCGTCCGCCTTCTCTGCGGGCGCTGACAGGTCATTTTCCCCACGGATGATCAACGCCGGAACATCAATGTCGGAGAGTCGGTCCACGACGTCGTCGCGTTCGATAAGGCACTCCGCGGCTGGCCGGACAGCCATGCGATCGCTGCTATTCCATTTGCTGATCCACAACGTCCAATCCGCAGGTTCTCCACCGATCAGTTGGGGGGCAAGTGCGCTGGTGAGCGGCTCGAGTGGCTCTGTGCTGCACCACTGATCGAACAGGACCCGGTATCCGGACTTCTGCTCGGGTGTACAGGCTGAGGCTTCCGTGTCGAGCAAGATCAGAGCCGTCGTGCGCTCCGGTGCGAGGAGTGCTGTGCGCAGCGCGGTATAGCCGCCCTGGGACATTCCCCCGATGATTGCCTTCTCGACGCCGAGGTCGTCGAGGACGGCGAGGGCGTCGCGTGCGAGGTCCCAGTATGTGAACGGCATACCCGCATCGGTAGTCTTTCCGTGGCGGCGCGCATCCCAGGTCACAACCCGGAGGTCCGGGGATAGATCGCGCACCTGGGGCGTGAACATGGATGAGTCCATGAAGAACCCGTGCCCGAGTAGAAGTACGGGCCCCTCTCCCCCACTGTCGGTGTAAAAAATGTCGGCGTCGGGCGTTGTCACTGTCGGCACGTAGCCGATCCTAGGGTGAGGTGCCTATCCCCGGTCCAGGCGAGTCTCAAGGATCGCTGTTGCCAGTGCCCCTTTCAGAGGTTGCCGCTCACTCTCAACAAGCCCCTCTCGCCACAACCTGCGGAGACTATCGACGCGTTCTGCCGAGTGTCCCTGATCGGTGGGGCTTCTCCCGTTCGCGGGCCGCCCGCGACTGGGTGCGTTCGGTTCGTCCACTCGGTCAGAGCGCGGGCGATCCAGCATCGCGCTACCGCGGAGTCCGCCGCACAGGCGGCGAGGGACTCGAATGCCAGCGCTATCGCGACTGTGAACTCGGGGTGCGTTTCGTCGATGCATTCGAGGGCGATGTCGTTCGCCGCCGAAAGTGCCAGATAGGTGGCCCCTGAACTGGTTACGGCCGAGCTGTGGGCCAATCTCTCCGTGGCCTCGTACGCCGCCCGCCACGCGTCGGGGCTGAGCGCCTTCGTTTCCGATGTTCGGCACATACCGGCGACGCGCTCAAGTGCGTCGAGTACATCGTCGCCGGCGGCCGGGAGCCTGCCGGTCAAGCCCCAGTTTGAGTCGAGCACGTCGGCGAACCAGCACCAGCACCAGCGAGCGAACTCGGGCGCGTCTTCGAGCGCGAGTTCAACGGTTCCGGACGCCAGCTGCATCACTGCATCGGCGACCGACATCTCGTTGAGAGCGGAAGAAAATGACTCATGCATGATCGTTTCCCGTCTCCGTGTCCCGTAAGGGACGTGAGGGTCAAGCGCAGGGTTGAAACCTGTTGTGGGTAATTACCAAACGCCGCACTGCGGAGCGTGCACGACCGAGTCCGACCGAGGTCAGAGCGTTGTCAACCAGCACTCGACGGCGCGCTTGGCAGCGTCGGTTGGATCGGCGAGGTCGACCGCAGTGGTGGCATCGACCCCCTCGGTGCGCTCCCAGCTGCCGTCGTCTCGTTGGTGGTCGACGATGGACCAGATTTCGACCGTGGCTTCATGCTCACCGCGGGTGATGAGCCGAAGAGCTGGGGAAAATCCGGGGCAGAGGTTGCTGAGGGCGATGTATGTGCGGTCCTCGTCAATGGCGAGGTCGAGGTCGTTGTGATCGTTCGCGTCGTGGGCGGCCGCAATGAACGCCGTGTGGAAGTCCTCGGGGATTTCTATGAGGGCCATTGGGTCTGGTCTCCTTCAAAAGGGTCGAGATCGGGGGTGCAGAGCAATGCCTCACACGGTCGCCGGCGTCAACAGGTATCAGCGAACTGGAACAAGGCCTGCCTAGTCGGGGTGCCGATGCCTGTTCGGCGAGGCGATGCCATCGTTGACGCGAAGAGGGGCAACCCCGACGACAGCCGCCATCGCTCGTCTGAGTGAGGCCAATTCTGCTCGGCACCTACGGCTCTCGTTGAACCCGACTGGCAGGCCAGCCGCCATAGCTTCGAGCGCCGGGATAGCGGCCAGCTCCCTGGCACCCCACCTTCCGGCGCTGAACGAGCACCGATCGTTGCCTCGTGGAACTGTGCGCTTGTCGTGAAGGCGCCGGTCCAGCGGCGCCTGATCGCACTCACTCGGTTGGCGGAAGCCCGCGCCGGCGCGTTCACCCTGGAGCCGGCGGGCGACTGTGACTCGCCGGCATCCGACGTAGCTGCTGTTTCTCGCGGAGAGTCAGAGTCGGGTGCGTCTGTCAGATCGGCCGCGGCAGCGACTGCGGCAGTCTCGCCCTTTCCACGCTCCCCCGTAGGCGCGTCGGTCGGGGTCGACGTCTTCGCCGTGGAATCGGTACCGGCGGCGTCCGTCTGGACGAGAGCTCGGCGGTACCGGCTCAGCTCCGTCACGGCCGAGTCGTATTTGATGGCGAGCTTGTCCGCGAGGAGGCTCGGTGACCAGCGCTGCTCGTAGGCCATCCGGATGATTTCTCGTCGTTCGCAGTTGCGCATGGGGACTTGTTCGCCGCTCAGGCGACGAACGATGACGACCTCGTCGGACGCGACCGCTCCCGTGGCCCGCTCGCGCTCGTGACTACGCGCCTTAGGATTGTCGATCTCGTCGTCGTCCCATCCGAGGGGCGGCACCAGTCCTGCTGCGCGTGCTTGTTCACGGAGGTCGGCGTCGGGTCCGGGGCGCATGGAAAGCTCGTCGTAGATCTCGTCGACCGCTTCCCACAGCTCGCTCGGGATGAGACCTTTTTCCGGCATCGAGGTGACGGCGTCGACCTCGACGTTCAACCGTTGAGCGAGGCTCGGATCGCCGTAGCCCATGGCGTTGAGTGCGCGCAGTCGGCGGCGAGCCCCCACTGCTGGGGTCAGATCACGCCCACGGCTCGGGTGAAAAGTGATCGAGAGGATCGCGTCCGCGATGGCGGAGGTGGTAGTGCGAGTCGAAGTGCTCCTCAGCGACCGGATTATCGCGACCGGCACAGAGGCCAGGTCAGCGATCAGAGCGGTCGTCATGCCAGCGCACATCAGGGCATTGATGTGGTAGCGCACATCAACCGTGTCGACAGATGTATCGACGTGACGGGCAGGTGTCCAAGCCTGCCCGTCACGTCCCCCTAAACCCGACTGTCGCGATGTCTGGAACCACCCGTCGTCGCGACTGGGCAAAGCAGACCGGGCGGGGAATCCGGCTGCATTCAGTCTAGCTAGCTGAGTGGCGCATACGGACGAGCATGCGTCGCGTCGATGCGCAGAAGTCTGGGACAAGGGTGGGGCAGCTGAAACGGTAGTCGTCATCGGATGCTCTCTTCCGTTTAGCGGCTGGTCAGGCCGCATGTACGTGGGAACTGTTCGTACTCGAGCGCACCGGGTTCGAGTTCAGCGAGTGATCGTCAGCGCTGCACCGCATCGCATTTACCACTGGAATTAAAACCCGGTATGTAACGATGGTATCTACATCTTCAATAGGATGTCCAGCGATGAACGGAAAATCGCAGTGAGAGCGCCCCTGAACGGCTTCAAGCCCCAGGCCCTCGAAGACGCGCGCACTACTGCCGGAATCACGCGCGGCGGAGATATTGTCAATACCTGTGGATGAGTGAGTTTCAGGCGACCTCCGATCCGGAGTTGGTGGGCTCGGCAGGTGAGGTGGCGGGGGTGATGTCGGTGGGTCGCTCGAGCAGTCTCCCCTTGTGGAACACGGCGCCGGCTCGGACGAGCGCGACCAGATGTGGTGCGTTGACCGCCCGCCAGCGAGCCTGGGCGGCGTCGATCAGCTTGTAGGCCATGGCAAGTCCCGCCGCACGGGATCCGGGGCCCTTGGTGACCTTGGTCCGGAGCCGCACCGTGGCGAAGGTAGATTCGATGGGATTCGTCGTCCGTAGATGCACCCAGTGCTCGGCCGGATACTTGTAGAACTCGAGCAGCACATCCATGTCGTCGGTGATCTTCTTCACCGCCTTCGGATACTTCGCGCCGTAGTCGAGTCCGAAGGCCTTGATCGCCACTTGCGCCTTGTCAATGTCCTCGGCGTTGTAGATTTCCTTCATCGCCGCGAGCGCCCCGGGATGTGCCGACTTCGGTAGCGCAGCAAGAATGTTGGCCTGCTTGTGGAACCAGCACCGCTGCTCTCGGGTTTCGGGGAACACCTCCCGCAGCGCCTTCCAGAACCCCAGGGCACCGTCACCGACCGCGAGGACCGGGGCGGTCATGCCGCGGCGTCGGCAGTCCCGCAGCAGGTCCGCCCACGACTCGGTGGACTCGCGGTACCCGTCGGTGAGCGCGACGAGCTCCTTGCGTCCGTCCGCGCGGACACCGATCATCACTAGCAGGCACAGTTTTTCCTGCTCGAGCCTGACCTTGAGGTGGATGCCGTCGACCCACAGATAGACGAAGTCGGTGCCGGAGAGGTCCCGATCCTGGAAGGTCTTGGCCTCGTCCTGCCACTGGGTCGCCAACCGGGTGATCGAGGCCGCCGAGAGCCCGGCACCCGATCCGAGGAACTGCTCGAGTGCCGGACCGAAGTCGCTGGTGGAGAGCCCGTGCAGGTAAAGCAAGGGTAGGACCTCGTTCATCTGCGGGGACTTGCGCACCCAGGCCGGCAGGATCGCGGACGAAAAGCGCTGTCGCTCGCCGGTGTCCGGGTCGATACGCTTGTCGTTGACCCGCGGGGCCTTCACGTTGACCGCACCAGCGGCGGTCAGGACGTCGCGTTCGTGGTGGTAGCCGTTGCGCACCACCAGGCGGCGACCGTTCTCGTCGACTTGATCAGCGAACTGTTCGATATAGGCGGCGACCTCTGCCTGCAGGGCGGCTGCGAGCATCTGCCGGGCACCATCGCGGACGATCTCGTCGAGCAACGATCGCCCGCTGTCGTCGTTGGACTGGTCGTTGTCGTGTACTACCGTGAGCACGGGCGTACCTTCCCAACCAGCGTTGCCGCGCTGGTCTTGATCGAATACCGGGTTTCTCGTAGATCATCATCCGGGAAGGTGCGCCCTCCCCGATCCACAGGTATTGATCATTTCTCCGCGCGGCGACCTTTCCCGCGCAATAGGCGTCGACCCGACCACCATCCACAACTGGGAAACCTCGCGAACGCACCCTCAGCCCGACCACCTCGCCCGGGCCGCCGAAAAGTTGGGAATACCCCTCGACCGCCTCGTCGTCGTCCCGGAAGACAGTCGGACCATCGCCGACCTGCGGAATCTTGCGGGATTGACGCAGAAACACGTCGCAAACCGAACCGGACTCAGCACCACCACCATCGGCCGAATCGAGCGGGGTGAAGGAAGCCTGTCCGATCGACACGCCACTGCAATCGCTGAGGCTCTGCACCTGGAAGAACGCACAATCCGCGACGCATTCCTCCGCGCACGGAATCGACCGCTTCCTTCTCGATAGCTCGGCAAACAATCACCCCCGTACTCATGCACTGTCCCCGCGGCGCAACCGCTGCTGCCGGCGACGATCGAGCGAGCGCCGCGCTCCGCTGAGAGCCAGAGTCGCAGCGAGCACCAGAACTGCCGCGACGATGATCAGCCGGCGGAAGTCGAGGCCGGCACCTTCCGTGCCAGGGATAGTCACCAGCGGTGATGCCGAGGCCGCAACGATGAGCTCGTGAGCGAGCAGCCACGCAGTTGCCCTGGTCGACATCGCTGGAAGAGCCGCGACAAGGAGGCCCAGAATCAATGGGGCCACCATCAACAAAGAAAGTTGATCCTGGTCAGAAAGGCCTGCGGCACTCTGTACAGGTTGAACGGACCGCTGCGGCTGAGTCGGGTGCATAGAAAAATCTCCTCCTGAAATGGGCTTCTATCAGGAGGAAGATCCGATCGAGCAGCCTTGAGTGACAGACGTAGGCATCTTTTTCGAAAGGCCCAGATACATGAGTTCCCGTGCCACTCATCCCAAGAAGACTGGGGAAGCGGCGGAGGGAAAACACGGAGGGAAGACCCCTGCACCGCGACCACTCGTACGACACGACGGCCCGCGTAGACAGGCCGGGCCGCAGGTTCGTAGGCTCCAGGACGCCACGCGTATGTACGGGCGGCGGATGAATGGAAGAGGAGATACTGCGGCATGGCAGTGGATGTGTTCGTCAGCTTCGACTACGACAACGACGCGCGACTGAAGGATCTACTAATCGGGCAGGCCCGACACGATGACTCGCCGTTCGAGGTGGCGGACTGGTCCATTAAGACAGCAAGTCCCGGATGGCGCGACGATGCTCGGAGTCGGATCCGGAGAGCGGATCAGGTGATCGTGTTGTGCGGAAGGAATACCAGCAGCGCCACGGGTATCGACGTCGAGATGAGAATCACGCGTGAGGAAGGCACACCTTACTTCCTCCTCGCCGGCTATCAGACAGGCTCGCTCAAGCCGTCGGCCGCACTATCGACCGACAAGCTCTACAACTGGACATGGCCCAATTTGAAAGCCTTGATCAACGGTGCCCGGTAGCGATAGTCCTCCTCCCTCAGAGATTCTCGATGTATACAAGCTCGCAGTGGAGATGGCGGACCGGGTATCGGCACGGCGAGGTCTGGCGAACCAGTTCTATCTCTCTCTTGAGACCTTGATCCTTGGTGTACCCGCACTGCTACAGGTTTCGGACAACGGCCCCGCTCTCGGGGAAGGACGCGCATCGATCCTGTCGATACTCGGGATCGTCGTCGCACTCGTATGGTGGCTCCAACTCCGCAGCTACCGGCAGCTCAACAAGGCAAAATTCGATGTCATCAACAGCATCGAGGGCGAGCACATGACAATCCGAATATTCTCGGACGAGTGGAAGTCCCTGAAATCGGACCACGTGGAGAGGTGGAGGCCGCGTTACGCCGAACTCGGAACTGTTGAACGGGTTGTTCCAGGCATCTTCGCCGCGATGAACCTCGCAGTACTCGTGTTGGCGGCCCGGACATGAACTACATCGACCGCGTAGCCGCGATGATCGAAGACACGCTCGATCCTTCCTATAGGCCGGACACACACGGCGCCGACCTCTACCGGCTGTACGCGATCCTCGCTCTCGGACAAGGCATAAACACCAGGCTCGCAGACGTCCATAACGCGTGGTCCGTATGGATGATCACTCAAAATCCCGAGCACCCAGCGATCGTCCCTTTTGACGAACTCTCCGAGGAAAAGCAGAGCGAAGACGCTCCCTTTCTCGACGCGATCCGAGAGGTTTCGTCACAATTAGCTCACGAGTAGGGGTTCACGAGGCGGACTTCCGCTCCTGCTTAACGAGAACCATCGGGCGCGACCGGAAGGCCGGGGCATACCTCCATATAGTCAACGTCTGGCGAGACCCAGTCGTCCCATTGTTGGTGGCTGATGTTGTAAGTGAGCTTGGCGCACAATTCCTCTGGCCATGTCTCGGGGCCGGGCCAGACCCGAAGGGTGCCATCCACGCCACCGGAGACAATTTTGCGAGAATCAGAGGTGATCGCGACGCCCGTCACCGCTCCCGCGTGTCCGGTCATCGGTGGGCCGATTGGTTGACTAGTGGTCGCATCCCAGACGCGCACGGTGCCGTCCCAGCTCCCCGAGACGATGCGGTTGCCGTCCGCGGTGAACGTCACCCCTACCACCCTCTCCTGATGCCCAACCATCGTCGGACCGATCTGCTCACCCGTCGTGGCGTCCGATACCCGCACCGTGTTGTCTCGGCTGCCGGAAACAACGCGCTGGCCATCTGGGCTGAACGCCACGCTCCACACCTGGCCAGCGTGTTCAGCCATCGGCGGGCCGATCTGCGCTCCGGTAGTCGCGTCCCACACCCGCACAGTGCCGTCATAACTACCCGAGACAATGCGCTGACCGTCCCGACTGAACGCCACACCGGTCACCTCATTCTCGTGTCCGGTCATCGTCGGGCCAACCTGCTGACCGGTAGTCGCGCCCAACACTCGAACCGTGCCGTCGACCCCGCCGGAGACGAAGGTTTGCCCATAGGGGCTAAATGCGATTCTGGGAGAGCGGGCCACCTGTGGACCGATCTGCTGGCCAGTGGTCGCATCCCACATCTGCATGCCTTTGTAACTGCCAGAGCCAATACGGCGACCATCCGGGCTGAACGCCACGCTGGTCACCGATTCCGGTTGCCCGGTCATCGATAGACCGATCTGCTGGCCGGTGGCCGGATCCCACACCCGCACGGTGTCGTCACTACCGCCGGAGACAACACGACGCCCGTCCGGGCTGAATGCAACAGCATCTACCGGTCCCTGGTGCCCGGTCATGGGTACACCCATCGGCTCGGGTGTTGCATCCCATACACGCACTGTGCGGTCGTTGTAACTCGTCGAGACGACGCGCTCCCCGTCCGGGCTGAACGCCAGACCCCCCACCGAGTCTCCGTGCCCAATCATGGCTGGGCCGATCTGCTCGCCGGTGGCCGCGTCCCAAATCCGCACGGTACGGTCGCGGCTGCCGGAGACTATGCGCTTCCCATCCGGACTAAACGCGAAATTGGTTACTGGCTCCTGATGCACCATCGGTGGACCAACAGGCTGACCGGTAGCCGTATCCCACACCCGCACCGCCGTATTCGAAAGCTGCACCGACCGTTCGTCCCTCGTATCTACGTCGTCAGTTCCGAGGGCGCGTTGCCCGTCTGGGCTAAGTGGTTGGATTCATTAATTCGTCGGGGGTCATGCCGCTTGCAGGGTTCGGTCGTGGTGGTCGAGTCGTTCGAGGTGTCGGTGGAGGTCGGTGGTGGTGTAGCGCCACTTGAACGGCACGGCGGTGGCGTTGTACCGGTCCTCGAAGGCGAGCAAGCGCCGTTCGACAGCATCAAGATCTTCGAAATTGTTGGGCGAGAGCACTTTGCGTTGGATGATCGAGAAGAAGATCTCGACCTGGTTCAGCCACGAGGCGTGCTTCGGGGTATGGACCATCACCGCGTTCGGATACCTGGCGGCCAGCCGGTCGATCGCGGCCCGGCCGCGATGCGAGGACCCGTTGTCGACAATCCAGAACACCCGGGCGGCAGAGGCGTACGGTTCCTGCGCCATGACCTGGTCGACGAGGGCGGTGAACGGGGCGATGCCCGTGGTGGTTTCGCACCGGCCGAACACCGTGGCCCGGTGTACGTCGTAGGCCGCCAGATAAGCCAGGGCCCCACCACGGCGGTAGTCGTGATTGACGCGCATCGGACGGCTTTTGCCGGCCGGCTGCGTGGGATGGCAGCGTCGGCGGGCCTGGATGGAGGGTTTTTCGTCCGCAGAGATCACGTACTCGTCCGCGCCCAGCTCGACGCCCTGGTAGCTGCGGGCATAGAGATCGAGGACGACGGTGGCCTTCGCCTCGAACCGCGGGTCCCGGATGAAGATCCACGACTGATGCTGCCAGGGTTTGAGGGCGTCCTGGGCGAGCCAGCGGCGCACCGTCGACGCCGAGGCCCCGATCCCATCGATCAGCAGCTGACGGGCCAATTCCGGGGCACTCCACCGCGACAGAGGCAATTCGTGTTCGGCCGGCAACTCGCACGCCCACGCCTTGACCCGGGCCACCTCCGTGGGCGTGTACACCGGCGG
>NZ_NHML01000060.1:0-7745 GCF_002165735.1 Rhodococcus sp. NCIMB 12038 | reverse complement strand
CACCATGGTCATCTATCTCGCTGGACTCGAGGGCGTTCCTGCCGAGCTCGAGGAAGCTGCGGCGTTGGACGGCGCCGGCCCTTGGCGAAGGTTCCGCTTCGTGACATGGCCGCTTCTCGGTCCGGCCACGACCACCGCTCTCACCATCACTTTGGTCTTCGGGCTACGAGTCTTCGACCAGATTCTCGCACTGACCGGCGGAGGGCCGGCTGAATCCACCCAAACACTCGCGACGCAGGTATTCGCGCAGACCTTCTCAATGGGCCGATACGGTCTAGGCGCTGCGCTTTCACTGGTACTGATCACCGGCATCGCCATCCTGGCGATCATTCAAGCCATCGCACTTCGTCGACGGGAGGTCTGACACGTGCACAGGACCCGTTACACAGTGCGGATGTTCACACTGGAAATCGCGTTGCTCATTTTCGCGGCAGCCTTCTGCATTCCACTGTATCTGGTGGTCACGACTTCACTGAAGTCAACTGACGAGATGCTAAGGAATCCCTTCGGATTACCGTCCGAACCGACAACCGACGCCTTTGCCACTGCGTGGGCCGAAGGCGGTCAGTCGGGCTTAGGTTCAGCCGTATTCGCGAGCGTCACAATCACCACCGGTACGGTCGTCGCGCTCGTCGCCATCGGCTCGCTGGCCGCCTATGTGTTGGGCCGCCGCACTGAGAAGTTATCCACCGCGCTCTACCTGCTCTTTCTCCTAGGCTTTATCATTCCACCGCAGTTGGCGATTCTGCCGCTGTATTCCGTGTTCAACTCGGCCGGACTGGTGGGAAGTCTGTTCGGAATGACACTGCTACAGACCGGTTTTCTCATGCCCATCGCAGTTATCCTCTATACGGGGTTCGTTCGCGTCCTGCCTGTTGAGTACGACGAAGCTGCGAGGATCGATGGAGCCGGACCTCTACGGACTTTCTGGTCGGTGATATTTCCACTCTTGGGCCCAGTCACAGGCACGGTCGCGGTCCTCAGCGCTATGTTGGTCTGGAATGACTTCTTCGCACCCCTGATCTTCCTCAGCGGCAGCAAGAACGAGACAGTCCCGGTGGCCATGTATTCGTTCGTGGGGGAGTTCTCTTCGCAATGGAACAACGTCTTCGCTGCTGCGATCCTCTCGGTGGCTCCAGTCCTGCTCTTCTACATTTTCGCGCAACGCCAGTTGATGCGCGGATTCTCTGGGGGCATCAAAGGCTGACACAACCAGCGTCATGACGAAGACCCGCACTGGATCCGTATCAGTGCGAACGAGCAAGAACGCTCGTCGTTATCCTGGATCAGAACGAAAGGACGCAGCATGGCTGACGTCAAGTACGCACACGCGACCCGCATCTATACCGGCAACTCTGTTCCCTCCGTGGATCATCTCGATCTCCACATCGGTGATGGCGAGTTCATGGTCCTTGTCGGGCCATCCGGTTCGGGAAAGTCCACTGCCCTTCGCATGCTTGCCGGTCTCGAGCCCGTCGACGACGGCGAGATCTTGATCGGAGGAAGGGATGTGTCCTCGACTCCGCCCAAAGATCGAGACATCGCGATGGTCTTCCAGAATTACGCGCTCTACCCGCATATGACAGTCGCGGACAACATGGGCTTCGCCTTAAAGATTCAAGGAGTTGCTAAGGAGGAGCGCACGCGTAGAGTGCTCGACGCTGCACGTCTGCTCGACCTCGAAAAGTATCTCGATCGCCGTCCCAAGGCGTTGTCCGGAGGACAGCGCCAGCGCGTTGCGATGGGTCGTGCCATCGTCCGGGATCCCAGCGTGTTCCTGATGGACGAACCCTTGTCGAACCTGGATGCGAAACTTCGTGTGGAAACCCGGGCCAATATCGCCGGACTGCAGAATCGCCTAGGCGCCACGATGGTGTATGTCACCCATGACCAGATAGAGGCGATGACCATGGGCGACCGTGTCGCAGTCCTTAAAGATGGCGTGCTCCAGCAGGTCGACTCTCCACGTGACATCTATCTCCGGCCGCGGAATGCGTTCGTTGCCGGCTTCATCGGCTCGCCCGCAATGAACTTGCGACCAGGAAAGGTTCTCGCGGACCGGGTGCTGCTCGATAATGCCTCCTTTGCCGTGGATCGAAGAGTTGTGTCCGAGTCGGAATCCTCGGATGTACTAGTGGGAATTCGCCCTGAGTCTCTAGTGCCTACACATTGTGACGGAGCCCTGCGACTGGAAGTTATTCTAGTCGAGCAACTTGGCGCCGACGCGTTCGTCCACGGGACCTTGGACGGGGACTCTCTCGGAGACAAAGCGTTCGTAGTCCGGTGCGATAGCCGCACACCACCCCGCATCGGTGAAACGCTCCACGTGACAACGACCCCAGATGAGCTGCATATCTTCGATACCGTCACTGGACGGCGCCTGTCGCAGGCTGGGACTCAGGTGGCATGAGACAGACTCATAGGGAGCCGCCGTGTCGCACTCTCAACGGCTTCCTGTCCGGCGGCACCGAAACTGAAGCTTAGTGGTTGGGTTCATAAATTCGTCGGGGGTCATGCCGCTTGTCGGGTTCGGTCGTGGTGGTCGAGTCGTTTGAGGTGTCGGCGCAGGTCCGCGGTGGTGTAGCGCCACTTGAACGGCACGGCGGTGGCGTTGTACCGGTCCTCGAAGTCGAGCAGGCGCCGTTCGACAGCATCGAGGTCTTCGAAATCGTTGGGCGAGAGCACTTTGCGTTGAATGATCGAGAAGTAGATCTCTACCTGGTTCAGCCACGAGGCGTGCACCGGGGTATGGACCATCACCGCGTTCGGATACCTCGCGGCCAGCCGATCGATCGCGGCCCGTCCACGATGCGAGGACCCGTTGTCGATAACCCAGAACACCCGCTCGGAACTTGTCAAGGTGTTTGAGTCCAACGGGTGTTACGCGGCGAGCTGATCCGCGTCGGGTTCGGCCTCCTCGGACTCGGCGACGGGCTGGTTGATCCAGGCGTCGGTCGGCAGGTCGAGGATCTTCGGGGTACCGGTCGTGCCGAACCGCTCGGGATGCGCGAACCGGGCCGCAGCGAGCACCGCAGAGCGTTCGTCGGCCTTGTGCGCGGCCAGTCCGAAGTGCACGTCGGCGGGGGTGTGCAGGCCTATGCCGGTATGGCGATGTTCGTGGTTGTACCAATGGACGAACGAGTCCATGAACTCTCGTGCGTCGTGGATGGACCCGAACCGCTCCGGGAATGCCGGGCCGTACTTGAGGGTCTTGAACAGTGACTCTGAATAGGGGTTGTCGTTGGATACTCGCGGCCGAGAATGCGAGCGGGTGACCTCGAGATCGGCGAGCAGGGTGGCGACGGTCTTGCTGGTCATCGAGGTTCCCCGGTCGGCGTGTACGACGTTCGGTATTCCGTGCACAGCAAAGGTTTCGGTCATCATCTCGGCAGCGAGGAGCCCCGACTCGTGGGTCTGGACGTGGGCGCCGACGATGTAGCGGGAGAAGATGTCGATCATCACGTACGCGTCGAAATACGTGCCCTTGACTGGGCCTGGAAGTTTAGTGATGTCCCACGAGTACACCTCCCGCGGTGCGGTCGCCACCAGTTCCGGACAGGCCCGGGCGGGGTGGCGGGCCTGCCGTCGACGGTCGGTGACCTGCGCGTTTTCGCGCAGTATCCGATACATCGTCGAGACCGAGCACAGGTAGATTCCCTCGTCGAGGAGTTGGGCATAGACCTCGGCCGGGGCTCGGTCGACGAACCGGTCACTGTCGAGAACGTCGAGGACAGTCCGGCGTTCGGCGTCGGTGAGCTTGTTCTCCGGGGTGCGCGTGACTGCGGCGGCGGTCGGATCCGGTGCCGCGGGCCGGGTCTTGTCTCGTGCTGCGGTGGATCGAATGATTCCCGTCAGTTGGGTTGCATCCCTTGTTGTTACACCGGAATCGGTGAGTTCGTGGTGGGTGCGCATCAACGTTTCTTGCGCTGCTCGTCCGCATCCGCGCTCTCGGAGAGTTGCTCACAGAGCGAATGTGCTTTTCCCATGATTTCCAGTGCAGTCTCGGTGGTGGCCAGTCGCTTGTTTGCTCTCTCCAACTCGCGTTTGAGGCGTGCGATCTCGGCCTGCTCGGTGGTGAGTTTGCCGATCTTGTCGCCGGGCTTCTTGCCGTCGAGGACGCCGGCATCGCGCTGTTTGCGCCACTCGCTGATCAGGGACGAGTACAGGCCTTCGCGGCGCAGGTACGCGCCTCCGCCGTTGCTCTCGCAGGCCTGTTCATAGGCGGTCAGGTGGGCGAGCTTGTCGGCGGCGCTGAAGGCGCGTCGTCGCTGCGGGCCGTCGGCGCGTGGGTGCGAGGGGTCCATCCGGACATTGTCCTCGACCAGAACCGTGGGAGAAATCGTCATCGCGGGTTGATCCGTATCTCGCCCTGCAGGCGGGTTTGCTGTGAACCACTGGACTCAACTCACCCTGACACTCAGGGGCTCCGCAGAGGCGTATGGCTGCTGGCTCATGACCTGGTCGACGAGGGTGGTGAACGGCACTATGCCGGTGGACTGTTCGCATCGACCGAACACCCGGGCGTGGTGGACGTCGTAGGCCGCCAGATATGCCAGTGCCCCACCACGGCGGTAGTCGTGATTGACGTGCATCGTCCGTCCCGCGCCGACCGGCTGCGTGGGATGGCAGCGCCGGCGGGCCTGGATGGACGGTTTCTCATCTGCGGAGATCACGTACTCGTCCGCCCCCAACTCGACTCCGTCGTACCTGCGGGCATAAAGATCGAGGACGACGGCGGCCTTCGTCCCGAACTGCGGGTCTCGGATGAAGATCCACGACTGGTACTGCCAGGGTTTGAGGGCGTCCTGCGCGAGCCAGCGTCGGACCGTCGTGGCCGAGGCGCTGATGCCGTCGATCAACAACTGCCGGGCCAACTCCGGAGCGGTCCACCGCGACAGAGGCAGCTCGTGCTCGGTGGGAAGCTGACATGCCCACGCCTTGACCGCGGCGACCTGCGACGGTGAATACCTCGGCGGGCGCCCCGACCGCGGGGCGTCGGTGAGTCCTTCGATCCCTCGGTGATAGAACCGGGCCCGCCACTTGCGGGCCGTGTCCACGGGAGACACCGAGCTCGGCCGCGATGTGGGCGTTCGAGTCGCCGTCGGCGGCGATCAGAACGATCAGTGCCCGCAGCACCGTCTTCTGCGGTGTGCTCCCGGCCCGCACCCACCCCTCGAGCACCTCGCGGTCGTTGCCCGTCAACACCACCCGGTACGGGCTGGTCATCACCACGACACACCATCCGAGAAGGAACTACTTGGATCACTCACGGCACATACACCACACCGGCCACTGCGATTCCCGAGGCAACGACACGCCGGACGCCCCGAAAGCCGGGCCAATCGGGCACCATCACACACATGCCGACGCCACCGGAATCGACGAAGAGCTCGCTGCGCTGGAAGCTGCTGGATTGGGCGCGGACCCGGTGGCCGCAACTGGCCACGATCAACACCCGATTCCGCAGCAACTTCGCCTACGTCGACGGCGTGCTGGCCGACGGGACGGTGATTCCGTTGATGCGACTGCGGTACGGCGGATCCGCCAGTGTGTGGGGATTCGCGATCTACCTCGGCAGCACCGGCAAATACCAGGACTCGGTCCTGCCCAACGGAAACGTCGCCGGCAGTGTCGAGGACGCACTCGACTGCGCCTGTGGCCTGTACCTGGGCGACCCGACCGCCTGGCAACAACCCCCGACGAATTAACGGGTAAGACCACTTAGGTACGTCCGTGAACTGAAAGCTTGCCGACATTCCGCCAGATCTCACCGCCAACGCCTCCCGCCGGCCGCTCTGCAGATTTGAAAGGGCGGAAATTGGGCTCTACTGACTCATTCGTGGGTGAATTCTGCCGGGAAGCAGTGGTGGGTGGCCGCCGAGACCGAGCATGGCCAGGGCGATGAGGGCATCGGGGGTTCGGAAGCCGAACGCGACGCGGGTGATCAGTCTGATCTTGGTGTTGACCGATTAGTACTGCAACGGCACTTATGGCAGGTGCCCGCGGCGTCGGTAGTGGGAGGTGCGGGCCTGGTGTTGCCGGCGTCTACGCCAGTGCGACCAGGACCAGACGTGCTCATCGGGGTGGGCGTGTCGCAGGATCAGATTCACGAGTAGCCGGCGGATCTCGGGTACCGTGTACGCGATCATGCCCTGATCTTCGTTCCCGATTCCCCCTTTACCGCTTCGGTTTTCGTCCCGGCGAGCCAGGCGAGGGCGAGCATCGACAAGGTGATGTGGGCGTACCAGGCCCGGTAGGTGCGCACCTGATANTGGTCGAGNCCGGCCTCGTTCTTGGCCTGCTGGAAGCATTCCTCGACCCGCCACCGCGATCCGGCGACGGTGGCGAGCTCGGTGAGCGTGGTCCGGCGGGGTCCGGCGCAGATGTAGTACGCGATCTCGGTCGGATCGGAGAGGGATCGGCGGGCGAGGAGCCAGTGCCCGCGCCCGGGAGCCCACGCTATCCGGATCGGCACCCGCACCCACGAATACTCCCGTGGTCCGTGGGCGCCGTCACCGACGGTGATCCGGCGCCACTGCTTCGGCGGGACCGCGGCGATCATCTCGTCGGCCCGGCCGGCGCGCCCGTCCGGGGTGAAGACGTCGTCGTTGCGGCGGGTGGCCAGCACGTACGACACATCGCGCTCCTCGAGCCACACGCGCAGGTACTTCACCTGCCCGTAGGCCTCGTCCGCGGTGAGCCAGGAGAACGGCACCTTCGCGTCGAGGGCGCGTTCGATCATATGCTGCGCCAGAACCGGTTTGGTCGCGAACTCGACGTCGTCGCCGATCCCCGCGGCCCGGCACCGGTCCCGGTCGGTGGTCCACGATTCGGGCAGGTACAGCTCCCGGTCGATCAGCGCGTGCCCGGCCGCACCCGCGTACGCGAGGAACACTCCGATCTGACAATTCTCCACCCGACCGGCGGTGCCCGAGTACTGGCGCTGCACCCCGGCCGAGCGGGTGCCCTTCTTCAAGAATCCGGTGTCGTCCACGACCAACACCCCGTCCGTATCGCCGAGGCGTTCGACCACATAATCACGGACATCGTCACGGACCCCGTCGACGTCCCAGTCCGCCCGCCGCAGCAACCGCTGCATCCCGTCCGGACTCATCTCACCGGCCCGCTCGGCGAGAGTCCACCCGTTCTTGCGTTCCAGACCCGCAACCAAACCCGTCACATACTCACGGACCCGGGTACGCGGTTCCGACCGGGCGAACCGACCGGAGATCCGCTCATGCAACGCTTCCAACTCGGCAGCAACCATATCGAGGACCACGCAACCAGTATCGTCTACCTGTCAAGCAAGTGCCGTTGCAGTACTAACGCCGCCCATCGTTCGGGGCGGATTTGGCCGCTGGGCTCGTCATCGATCTCAAAGAACCGTCCGGCGCCGAGCCGCCGGACAATGGGCTTGGTGCTGCCATTCCAGTCTCGACCTGGGGCCTGAGCCGTAACGGGGCGTGGTGGGTCCATCGGCTCCCATAATTCGCGGCGATGAGCCTCGCCGGACAGATGGAGATCGTCTGCGTGCCCGTCGTTCTCGATTTCCGCGTCGGTGAGTCGGCTTGCCTCCCAGTCGTCGGCGACGGCAATGTGCAGGAGTTAGCCCCCTCATCTGAGGTTCCTTCCTGAGGGAAGTTTCGCCGGTTCCGATGCCAGGGTGGCATCGGAACCGGCATTCTCCGCCCTGGCAATCAGACCCCGGCCGAGGTGACGTAGGGGAGCAGCGAACCGTAGAACAG
>NZ_NHML01000102.1:0-958 GCF_002165735.1 Rhodococcus sp. NCIMB 12038 | reverse complement strand
ACGGCTGTGCCGACCAGTACCAGGACGCCGATGGGCACGTTGACGAAGAACACCCACCGCCAACTGAGATAATCCGTGAGTACTCCGCCGAGCAGGAGGCCAACCGTAGAGCCAAGCCCGGCCATCGCGGCGTACACACCCATAGCCCGGTTGCGCTGTGACCCCTCGGCAAAGTTGACTGCGATCAGCGAAAGGGCTGTCGGCGCTGCGATCGCACCGCCGATGCCTTGGAGCACCCGCGCGGCGATGAGCCACGTCTCGTTGGCGGCGAGCCCACCGAGTATCGATGCAATCGTGAAAACCATGATGCCGATTCGGAACATGCGCCGTCGACCGAAAAGGTCACCTGACTTGCCGCCGAGCAGTAACAGCGCACCGAAAGCCAACGCGTAGGAGTTGACGATCCATGCCAGATTCTCCGCCGATACACCCAAGTCCGTCTGAATGCTTGGTAGCGCAATATTGGTGATCGTGCCGTCCAGTACGACCATCAGCTGGGCGGCGGCGATTACGACGAGCGCCAGTCCGGTATGACGCGCGGGCGCCGCCGCGTGCCCGCTGCGTCGGGTAGACGCGCCGCGCTTCGGGGTCGACGCGGCGCCAGCTTCATGTTTCATGCTTCTCCCAGAACATCCGGGCCTCGTCGACTCCGATCGGGCAAGGCGGCGGGTTGGTCGGGTTAGGGCAACCACGATTCGGCCGGCATCGAGCAGTTGTCGGGTCGGTAGCCGGCCGGTGGGGTCATCGGCGGTCGACGAGTGTCACGGTGTCAGGTCCTCATCAGCTCGAACAGCGGGAGGGTGCGCGTGGTCTGGGTCTCGTAGCGGCCTGACGCTCATCCTCTGGAAGTTCACGGGCTTCGACATCGACGGTCTCGGCACCGATTTCGATCCGGGTCCGGGGGTGCGCGCGCAAGTTGTGCACCCACGCCGGATTGATGTCGGCTCCGCCATACGAG
>NZ_NHML01000087.1:0-1493 GCF_002165735.1 Rhodococcus sp. NCIMB 12038 | reverse complement strand
GACTCGTCAACCATCGATTCCTCGAGCGCACTCCGTCGGGAGTGAGACTGGGATTGCGGCTCTTCGAGCTCGGCGAGACGGCCGCGCGCCCACGAGATCTTCGAAAAATTGCGATCGCCTCGATGGCCGATTTGCGTTCCGCCGTCAATCTCACGGTCCATCTCGCGGTGCTCGAGCGACGAGAGGTGGTGTACATCGAAATCCTGCCGGCGCGGGGAATGCCCCCGCTGCCGAGCCGGGTCGGCGGCAGAATGCCCGCGTACGCGACCGCTGTTGGCAAAGTGCTGCTCGCATGGTCGGACGAGTCCGTGGTCGAGGACGTGATTGCCGCCGGCCTTTTCTCGGTGGGTCCGAAAACCATCACGGATCCGGTGCGTCTGCGCCGCGAACTCGCGCGCATCAGGGCCAGGGGTATCGCCTATGAGCACGAGGAGAGTGCGCCCGGCGTCGCCTGCGCTGCCACGGCAATTCGTACGACGGCCGGTGAACCGATCGCCGCGATGTCGGCGGCAGGCTGGCTCAAGGACGTCGACGTCAAGCGCGTCGGCCTCGCCGTGCAAACGGCCACTTCCACTGTCTGCCGTCTCATTGCCCGCCGCCCAGGTCTCCGATTCTGATTTTCGAGAAGCGTTCTAATGAGTGGAACACCCCCATGACGCACACCACAGTGCGCCGCTACGGTTCTGCGCAGCGCCCATCGTCGTGCAAAATTCGGAAGGACGGTCGAAATGACGACCACAAACAACTCCCCGGTCAATGTCTCGAAGCTCGGCTACGTCGAGTTCATCACCCCAGACCTCGACCGACTCACCGAGTACTACACCCGCGCCCTCGACTTCGTCGCGGTCGAATCCTCACCGGAGGCGGTGTATCTCACGTCCTCGTTCGACCACCATTCGGTCGTGCTCCGCGCAGGCAAGGACCAGCGAGCCCGGACCGTGGTGGGTTACGAAATCGCCGAGGACCTCGCGGACGCCGAACGGCGGATCCGCGACGCCGGCTACACGGTCGAACGTCGCAGCGACATCGCGCCGTCGACTCCCGACATCCTCGTCATCGACGAGCCGCTGACGGGAACGCAGCTCCACCTCTTCGATGAGCAGACCCGGAGCGGCGTCAAGCCCGATGACAGCATCCTGCGTCCGACCAAGCTGGGTCATATCGCGTCGTTTACGCCGGAATTGCCTGCACTGCAGAACTTTTACCAAGACCTTCTCGGGTTCCGGTGGTCGGACACGATCGGAGACTTCTTCGTCTTCCTGCGCTGTAACTCCGACCATCACGCCGCGAATTTCATGGCCTCGAAGTCGTTCCAGGGGATGCATCACATCGCCTACGAAATGCGCGATCTGAACCACCTCCAGACGATGCTCGATCACCTCGCGCACGAGAACTACCGTCTCGAGTGGGGACCGGGCCGCCACGGCGCCGGGCACAACGTCTTCACCTATCACAAGGATCCGGACGGCAACACGATTGAGCTGTTCACCCAG
>NZ_NHML01000067.1:0-4741 GCF_002165735.1 Rhodococcus sp. NCIMB 12038 | reverse complement strand
CGATAGGGCACCGCGCAGCCCTGGCGGGCCAGCAGGGTTTCGATCTTGGTGATCGTCAGCGGTGGATGGTTCCCGTCGCCGGCGACCCACGCGGTGATCTGGTCCTCGAACCCCAGCAGCTGGTCCCAGGCGGCGCCGTGTCCGCTCGGGCGGGCCGGGCGCACCGCCTCGATCACCGTCCCGATCAGCCCGTCGTCGAGGGCCCAGGCCCCGTCGCCGCGTTGCAGGCCCGCGGCCTGGGCGGCCTCGATGTACCGGCGCGCGGTTTTGCGGTCTACCCCGCAGTGCGCGGCGATCGTGCGTAACCCCGGTGGCCGGGACCCGGGCACCCCGAGCCAGACGCGGAGCACTTCCTTGACTTCGTTCACGTTGACCTCCCGAAACGCCATGCCCGTCCGCCTTCGTGATCGGGGATACCGACACGCGATCAAACGAGTCATCCGGCGAGACTCCGGCGAGACGCGCCGGGTGGTCCCATGACTGGCAATCCGAGTGGTCCCATGAGGGTGGCAGAAAATCAGGTCAGACCGGTCCCATGGTCATGGGAGGCGACAGCAAGGGCTGAGTCAAGCCTCCGGCTTGGGCCTGCGTGCACTGCTGGCACACCAGAACGTCACTGCGATGTTGCGTACGATGACTTGTTCAGACTCGACTGCACATCTCCCCCATAGGTTTCCGCGATGAGCGGAAATGGTTTCCGCCCGCTTCAGTTAGTTGCGCAGCTCAACGATGTAGCTGGAGAAGCGTCTGCGAAAGTTCACCGAAGGGCAAATTTCCCAGTCGACCGACGCGGTTGCGTACCGTCACACCTACGGAGGACGACGTCCTTGTCACCGCGGACTTCTATCGCGGTCCGCGGGTCCCCCACTGTCCGGACCCAACGCAACAATCCGCACCATCCGACGCGCAGCCCTGCGCGGCCCGGCCACCTGGTTTTCGTCTGGCCAATGCGAGACCACTCGTTTCGAAACTCTGTTCTAATATTGGATACCACCCCGCGCGGCCAGGCCCCCCGAGCCGCTCAACGAAGGCGCATTTTCCGACGCCGACACCCCCGCAGAACAGGCGCAATACCTACACCAAACGGCGCACGGCGCACGGCGCACGGAAGCGGAACCGGCCACGTGCGCTCGCGCATTCGCTCCACTGAAGGGCCAAAAGGAAAAGGATATCCACATTTTATCTGCACAGCAGAGATCACTTGCTTCTAGCAGAGCGTCTGGATAATGTGGTCCACATCTCATCCATCCTTTAAATGCGCGACAGCTCACGTTGTGATGATGCTGTCGAGTGGAGGTCCCGTGGCGTACTTAGACATTGTCGGCATTGCCCTGTTGGCAATCGTGTTCTTGATCGGCACTACGCGTCCGATCAATCTAGGCGCTCTGGCGCTGGCCGGCGCCTTCACACTGGCCGTTGTTTTTGCTGGCAAAACAGTTTCGGATGTTCTCGACGGATTTCCGGCCGACTTATTCGTTCTCCTACTCGGTGTGACGTTTCTTTTCGGAATAGCGTCAACGAATGGGACGATCGAGTGGATTGTCGATGCGTGCGTCCAGATCGTAGGGGGCCGGGCAGCGTTCATCCCGTGGATAGTGTTCTTCATCGCCGCCATACCAACGACAGCTGGAGCTCTCGGGCCGGCCACTATCGCACTTCTAGCGCCACTCGGAATCCGTCTGGGCATGCGCTACAACATGAACCCGACACTGATCGGCCTGATGGTCATCCATGGTTCTGCGGCGGGTAACTTCTCGCCTGTCAATGCACTCGGGGCGATCGTCAACCAGACGGTTGAGCGTGCCGGATTAAATTCGGCACCTCTTCTGCTGTTTGCCACTAATTTTGCGTTCAATGTTGCATTGGGCGTGGCGATATTCGTTATCTTCGGCGGGTTGAGGCTGATCCGGCGGCGGGATCAGGAGACAGGTGTTGGAGTCGAGGGCGCCGGCGGTGGGTCGACTTTCTGCCGGTCACCGCGGGGCGGGAGCGATCAACCAGACAGCGGCAATGTTGCTGTGGCGGTGAAAGCCGAGACTGCAGTAGAAAACAGCAAACGTCGTTCTATCACTGCACCGCAGGTCATCACCTTGCTGACGATTGCAGTGACGGCGGGAGTCGCGCTGCTGTTCGAGGTGAATATCGGTGTCGTTGCGCTGTTTGCTGCGATCATACTCAAGCTAGTGACACCGAAGTCCAGTGCAGGCGCTGAGAAACTCATCGCATGGAACACCGTACTTCTGATCTGCGGGATCATCACCTACGTCGCCCTGCTCCAGCGGATCGGAACCGTCGATTCCATCGGTAACAGCGTCACGCGCCTGAATATCCCACTGTTGGCGGCCTTTCTAATCTGCTTGATCGGCGCCGCCGTCTCCGCTTTTGCCTCCAGCGCGGGAATCCTCGGCGCGCTAATCCCGCTGTCCATACCCTTTCTGCTCCAAGGACAGATCAGTGTTACCGCACTTCTCATCTCGCTGGCGATCTGCGCTACCGTAGTCGACTCCACACCGTTCTCCACGGTCGGTTCTCTCGTGGTCGCGAACACGCCCGAGTCTAATGCGAACAACGTCTACAAAGGGCTTTTGAAATGGGGCATGAGCATGATCATTGTCGCCCCGATCGCCACCTTCGTACTATTCATTCTTCCCTCGACACTCTAGTTATTGCCCGATTTCGAGGGTCGAAGAGTGCCTCGACGTGCTCACTCGGTTCCGCGGGACACATAGCGAATGCTGCCAGGGAATCCGCATAGGAGGTGGTACCCGCGCTATGTGACCGCATAATACCGCGAGGAGTCACGCGGACCGCCTCTCACACCACGCCCCGGGACTTGACCTCGCGTTGACGGCGCTCCGCCGCCATCCACATCCGATTTGATTCCGCCGGGCGGTGACACTACCAGGTCACACCACACGAATCGTCGCCGTCGATCCCTGGCAACCGAGAAGCAACGTCGAGAACAACCGAGAAGCAACGTCGAGCGAAGGGCTTCGAGCACGCTGATGGTGATCGCCGGCGGCGACGAGAGGAACGTCCGTGATTCCCGCATCCTGGCCGAGGTCGTCTTCGGCGCCGCGACCGACACCCCCCAGCCCGGTACCTGGTGAACGGGAGCTCAGCATCCGCGTGAGGTGGAGAACCTGCCGGGTGGTCGACGGACCGCGAAATCAATCGTCACTGCTGGTCGCTGTGCGGGTTGAGGAGCGCCCGGACCAGTGGCGTGATGAGCCGAAGGATGTCCTCGACGTCGGCGTCCTTCAGATCGGGCAGCTTCAGGAGGTAGCGCTGGCTGGCGATGCCCATCAGCATCGCGCCGGCCAGGGCGGCGCGAAGCCGCGCATCGGGGGCATCGATAGTTGCGGCCATGGTGTCGACCGACTGTGCGGTGATGTGGGTGCGCAGCAGATCGGCAGCGTCCTCGCTGGTCATGCTGGTACGCACCAGCACCGCCATCGGGCTGTTCGGGTCGGCCGCCCACGCGGCCAGCATCCCACCGACGAGGTTGTCGATCGTCTCGGTCTCGTCGTCGGACGTCAGCTCGGCAATCGGGATATCCCAGTGCACCGCGTCCCGGAACAGCGCCTGCTTGGTGCCGAAGTATTGGATGACCGACGACTTGTCCACCCCCGCCGCCGCAGCAATGCCTCGAATAGTGGCACGCTCGAACCCGACGCCGGCGGGTAGGGGTCTGCACTCACGGTGAAAGGATGCTCGCCATATCGAGGCCGGGGCAGCCCTCGACACCACACTGGACCGGCCAGGACACCTCACGCAAACTCGACCGCGACACCGCAGAATGCGGCTGGACGAGGCCATCAGCAGACCAGATCACTGCATCGGTCGCCCTTCTACGCTGGCGAATCACCCACATCGACTGGACCGGACCCTCCCCTGGCCAACGCTGCACCACAGCCGACGCAACACGTCTCCGCGAACAACAAACTCGCCACACCGCGAGCGCGCGAGCAACCCCGAGCAGCGGCAAGCCGCGCTCGCACAGATACGCCGAACTCTGAACGAAGCCCGACACAAGCGAGTCGATCTCCGACGAGCAATACCGAAGGGCGTTCATCCAGCTCCCAGACAGTCCACCACCGTCAGCGCCCGAACCAAGGGATGGTCCGCCAGGTTCGTGTGGATCACGGTGTCGCAGGGGGCGCTGCATGACGCCGCAGTACGCTAAGAATCCGTGAGCTCTGTCTGGTCCGGCGCCACGCCGACGCGTCGACGTTCACGGCCCACTTCCGTCATCGCCGCCGCGCTCGCCGAATCGAGGTCGCGAGCGGCGTGGATGGCCATCGTGTGCCTCGCGGGCGGGTCGGTGGGCGTCCACCCGAGAAGATGGGTCAACCGCGGAATCAATATGCACCGCGCGCTGCGCTCTGTTCGGGTCAGGAGTTCTCATCAACCGGTCGACTGCCGCGGCCACCGTGGCGGGTTCTCATTTCGGCTGCCACTGATGCACGATCTCGCCGAAGCCACCGACGAGAACGTACAGATGATGGTCCTCGACGGGCTCGACGCGCTGTGCATCGAGAAGATCTCCGCAAGCACCGCGGTACCCAGTGCCACCGAGGTCGACGGCCGGCTGCCGTTGCACTGGACGGCAGCCGACAAGTGCATCCTCGCCAACTCCGCCATAGAACTGCTTGTCGAGATCGTCAATCCGCGAGACGAAGCACGACCACCAACCCGGTCGTCTCGGCTCCGAACTTCGCGAGGTTCGCCGAACCGGTGT
>NZ_NHML01000092.1:0-1446 GCF_002165735.1 Rhodococcus sp. NCIMB 12038 | reverse complement strand
CCAGCCTTCCGATCGCTGTATCGGCCTCACCGAAGCCGACGGCGTCGGTGACGCGCGCGACGAAACACGCCGATCGACGGCGTCGATGTCGGCGAAAATCTGGCGGACGTTCCTGGCCATGGCTGCTCCTTCGACGCTACACAGATAGACCGGGCACCCCCGGGCCCGTCAACTGTTGGCGTCCGCAATGTTAAGTGCGACACAGCCCACCGACGAAGGATCGGCCCATTGAGTGGAACGATCCCACCAGATTGACTGAGCCGCTGGCAGCACCCTGCCCCCGGGCGACCAGAGACACCTCACCCGAGACACGCGTCCACCGAAGCAGCTTCCCCGACCTCCGCTATGCGATGAAGGCAGGCATCCCCTCCTCTACACCGCGAGTCGTTCCGGATCGGAGTGCGTGGAAGGGGTTCCTGCCGATCGTTCATTCTTCGCCCTATGCCGAGAGGCCCACGACAACAAGCCAACCCGGAGTTCCACTGAGT
The DNA here is from genome assembly GCF_002165735.1 of Rhodococcus sp. NCIMB 12038. Classification (NCBI taxonomy): domain Bacteria; kingdom Bacillati; phylum Actinomycetota; class Actinomycetes; order Mycobacteriales; family Nocardiaceae; genus Rhodococcus; species Rhodococcus sp. NCIMB 12038. The sequence continues at coordinate 958 of NZ_NHML01000092.1, read as the reverse complement.
GAGTCGGCTTCTTGATGGTTCCGTCACACTGGATTTACGCTCGCAGCACTGTGGCAGGCGGCCTCCGCCGCGGTCAGAGGGGTGCTGTGCAGCAGCAGCGAACGTCCCGCATTCGAAGATCGAGGCCATCCACCGGTTCTGCATCCGGTCGACTGCACTTGTTCGCTTGGATCTCGTGCGACGGTCACGAGATCGCCGCTGGGATGTGAAAGACATTCCGCGAAGGACGCATTGACGTGGACACATCGGACAGTCTCCCCGCACGCCTGGCCGGGAAGAGAGGACTGATCACGGGGACAGCGAGTGGTCAAGTGGAAGTGGCCGCCGAGCGTCTCGGCGGTATCGACGGCCCCTACAACAACGCGGCAGGGTTCGGCTCCTCCCCCTTCGAGGAGTTACTCGGGAACTATAGCGTCATGTGATCGAGGTCGAGCTACACGTCATCTTCCACACGATCAAGCCGTCGTGGTCGCCACTGAAGGCATCTGGAGCCGGCTCAATCATCAACACAGCTTCGATGTCCGCGTTGCGCGGAATAGCGCCACTCGGACAGGTAGCCCATCCAACCGCTAAACAGTGCCTCTCGCCGTCTATTTGGCCTCGGATTAGTCCTCGTGGGTGACCGGTCAGAAGTTTTCCGTCGATGGGGGCGACACCGCGGGATTCCGATGAAACCGAACGACACGCAATAGGAAGACGAACACGAACATGACCAGCCGAACTTCACGTCCACCTCGACCGTTCACGCCCGACTTCCAGTTCGGCAAGACGATCCCATCCGTCAGCGCTCACCGGAACACACGGCGACGCATGCGAGCGCACCCTAAGCCCGCTGCAAACCTCGGAAACCAGACGACGAGGCTCGCCCAGGAAACACTGGAGTTTGCAATGCAATGGAGACATTGGGGTGGAGGACAGGCCGAAGACATCTTCGTAAAGTTCGGGCTCACCACGCACG
>NZ_NHML01000070.1:0-3050 GCF_002165735.1 Rhodococcus sp. NCIMB 12038 | reverse complement strand
GACATGGGGATGCTCATATGAATCTCCTCGTGGTGAATCGTGGGTCCGGGCCGTCAATACAACGACCATTGGAAGTTGTGCGGCTGGACCATCTGGATGTGCTTGGCGTCGAGTTCGCCGAGCTTGGACCGGTAGAACACGAGCGGCGTGGCGTCCACGGCGCCCTCCTGGGCGCGGAGTACACGACCGACTAGCATCGTGTGGTCCCCGATAGCGCGGTGTTCATGGAGCTCGCATTCGAGCCACAAGACGCAGCCATTCAGCTGCGGCAGGCATTGGGAAGACCAGGTCCAGGTGCCCTCGGCGAACCGTTCTTCGAACCGGCGCTTCGATGCGTACTGGAAGCACAGGTTCTCCTGCCCCTTCGCAAGCAAGTTCACCTGGAAGCGACCCTCGTCCACAATCCACTCGGCCGTGGCCGAGGTATCGAGCGCGTAGAAGGACACAAGCGGAGGGTCGAGCGAGACCGAGGCAAGGCTGCCGACGGTCATGCCGATCGGGGTGCCGTCGTGGACGGCGGTGATCACGGCGACCGAGGTCGGGATCTTGCCGTAGGCCCGCTTTAGTGCAGTGTCGGTCGGGATCTGGATGGGATCGGCGCTCATGGCCGCCCTCCTCTGTACTCGGTGTGGCCGGGGTCGAATGTGCGCCGGGCGGGCCTCAGACGAACGGGGTCGGCATGTGGGAGATGCCCAGCAAGGTCCGGCCATAGGCCTCGCGAGCTACGGCCGGGGAGATGAACGCGTGACGCGAGGCGGTCTCGATGTCACGCCAGTACATCTGGAGGCGGTTGAACGTCCCGAAGCTGGACGCCCCACCGACGTTAAGCAACGTGTCCACAGCATCGCGGGCGCACACTGCGGCCCGGTCCACGGCCATCTTGGCCCGTGCGCGCTCCTTGATCGGCATGAAGAGACCGCTGGCGCTCCATCGGTCGATCTCTTCGGTAGCGGTGTGAAAGAGCGCTTCGGCAGTGTCGATGAGGGAGGCCGCCTCGGCGACCTGGCTCTGGATGAAGGAGACCTCGGAGGCGTTCTTGTAGTAGGAGTGACCGATGCCCTTGCCCTTGGCGAGCGAAGTCACGACGGTGTCGAGGGCACCCCGGGCCATGCCAATCTGCGGGGCAATGAGTGCGACGTTGAACAGGGGCACGAGCGGCATGTTGAAGTGCGCGCTGTCGGGGAAGCTCTGAGGGAATTCGTGCTGAAGAGTTCCCGGAAGAGACATCGCCCGGTGCTCAGGCACGAAGACGTTCTCAGCGCTCAGGGTGTTCGATCCGGTGCCTCGCATGCCGGCGACGTGCCAGGTGTCCTTCCACCCGAGTTCCGCTCGTGGGATCATCATGAAGACCTGGTCCACGACCTCGTCGTGCTCGTCCAGGAGCGGGGTGCCGAGCATCGCCCAACCCGCGTAGTAACTGCCGGACTGGAAGCCCCAGGTTCCCGTGACCTCGAAGCCACCATCGATCCGGCGTGCTCGACCACCGATCGTGATGGCTCCGCAGAACAGGGCGTCGGGGTTCTGCCCGAAGATCTCCGTCACCGCCTGCTCCGGGAAGTGCGAGATGGCCCACGCGGAGGCGTTGGACAGAGCGCCGACCCAGGCCGAGGACGGACAGTGCCGACCGACGGCAGCGAGCACCTCGAAGAGCGTGCGCGAAGACACCTCGAAACCGCCATAGGCCCGCGGACGGGTCACTCGGAAGAAACCTGCCTCGACCAGGGCACGAATGCTCTCCTCGGGCACCTTACGGTTCTCATCCGCGATGACAGCGTTGGCGGCCAGCATCGGTGCCAACGCCTCGATGCGGGCCAGAAGTGTAGTGCGCTGCTGCTCGTCGGTCAGCTGCTCAGCGGTCTCAGAATTCAGGGTGGCAGGCATGAATACCTCCTTGTACGTGAAAGCAAGAGTGGTCCGGTCGGGATGCGGCAGCCCTACCGGCTTGATACCTAGACGTTAGGTGCGTCACATTGATAAGTTCTTGCCGCGCTGGGCCACGAATTCGCGCTCCTCTTGGCCTGATAGACCAATTCCTAGTTCAGAGCTTGTTTCCTCGGAAACTGACAGGACGGGAGTTCGTTGAGTCCGCGAGAGCAGCTTGACGACATCATTCGATGCGACGGACCATCCAATCCGTGCTCTACCCCCGTCATCCCGCGTCCCCGGACACCCCCACCATGTGGCCTTCGTCGGGTGTTCATTGGCAAGGTGGTCGGAGCCAGCAGCCCCGCCACCGCCTGACGCTCGATCGGGAGACGCCAGGGGCAGGGAGGGCGATCGGGGAGCCAGGGGCCCGGAAGGGCAACGAAGACATGATCGCTGGCTTTTTACCGTCCCAGGCGAGGCGAGACGCATTCCGGGGCAGGTCTCGATGGGGTACTCTCCGATGCCCCGCGAACGAGGTGGGTTGTCCCATATGGCATGTCACGAACTTCGCGCCATCTGGTACCGACTATACGGTGGGGCGTGACCCGCCGCCGCAAGGGCGGCGATCACAGCCTGGCCGCGTTCAAGTCGATCAGGGCCGCGCGCCCCGACGGCGAGCCGGTCTATGTGATCATGGACAACCTTTCGGCGAACAAGACACCCAAAATCCGGCTCTCTTGTCATGAATGTGGATGGGTTGCCGTGTGATACGGGAGGGCGACGGGTCCGCAGGCGAGCAGCATCAACGCGAGAGCATTCTCGGCGGTGTGGAATCCGTAGGCTCGGCGGATGATCAGCCTCACCTTGTTATTGAGTCCCTCATGGCGTCCGTTCGCGAGGCCTCGTTCGACCGCGGCGGTGATGCCGTCGAGGTGGTGCGTCCGAGTTTGACGAACTGCGAGATCCGGCAGCGCTGCGCCCAGGCACACCATCGGGCGAGCATCGCGAGCACCTCCTCGTCGTCGAGATCGCCGGCGAAGACCGCACGCAACGCCTCCTTGAGTTCGTAGGCCCGGACCAGTGCGCCGCCCTGCCGTTTGAGCGCTTTCAGTGTCGAAACCTGCTTGGAGGAAAGGCTTTTCGGGGTTCTTCAAAAGCGCCCACCGCGCGCCTCGATAGGTCTT
>NZ_NHML01000104.1:0-544 GCF_002165735.1 Rhodococcus sp. NCIMB 12038 | reverse complement strand
CGGCGATCCCGGCAGCGAACGCCAGATCGACTTCGGCTACCCGGGCTGTCTGGTCGATCCGGCGAGCGGGCGGCGTCGCAAGGTGCACGCGTTGATCTTCACCGCCGTGTACTCGCGGCACATGTTCGTGTGGTTGACGTACTCCCAGACCCTGGCGGCGGTGATCGCCGGCTGCGAGGCGGCGTGGACGTTCCTCAAACTCGGTGCGCTCAAGGACACCCTGCCCGAGCGGGTGGCCCTGGCCCGCCAGCACCGGCTCAGCCACGTCGCCTTCTTGGAGCTGCTGCTGGCCGACGAGGGGTCACGGCGGGAATCACGCTCGGCGGCTTTGCAGTCGGCGAAGGCGGGGCTGGATCGGTCGATGCGGATCGACACCTGGAATGCTCTCGACGACCTGCGTTACGACCGATCCCTGCTGTCGGATCTGGTGTCGTTGTGGTTCGCCGAGGCCGGTCACTCGGTTTTGGTTCTGGGTCCGGTTGGGGTGGGCAAGACTCGCTTGGCGACCGCCCTCGGGCACGTCGCGATCCGGCGGCGGATGACG
>NZ_NHML01000099.1:0-679 GCF_002165735.1 Rhodococcus sp. NCIMB 12038 | reverse complement strand
GGGCCGGTTCGATCCACCGGTTCCGTTCGGCCGCCGCGTTCGCCAGCTACACCGGCACCGCGCCGATCGAGGCGTCCTCCGGCGACATCGTCCGCCACCGTCTTTCCCGCGCCGGAGACCGGCAACTGAACTGCGCCCTGCACACCATGGCCATTACCCAGATCGGTCGAGACACACCCGGCCGTGCGTACTACCAACGGAAACGCGCTGCCGGAAAGAGTCACAGGGAAGCACTGCGCTGCTTGAAGAGGCGGCTCTCGGACGTCGTCTATCGGCAACTTCTCCACGACTCGGCGACAGAGCTGGCGGCAGGCCCGGGAGGACACTCGGGGGCGGCTCTATCGTCCTGCGCGGCCGGCTGACACCCCGCACACCGGCACTTCGGACCAGTCACTTCCCGGACCCACCAAATTCCACCCTACAACCGGGGCCACCGGTTCGGCTTGACACAGAGAGGCGCCGTCTAGCTTGGTCAACCATTTTGCGACGGTCGAAGCCACCGAACGTTTCGGCCGCGATCCGGCGATCATCCTCATAACCGTGCCCAGCCACTTTTGGAGCCGTGGGCCACTTCACTGGCCATCGCAGGAATCAGCATGCAGGCGTTGGTCATCAACAATTGCCGGCAACCGCAGCGAGTGCCCACGGAGCGTCCCAGAATATCTTGAGTGAGCCAGGT